>CAUUAH010000110.1:0-6014 GCA_963542985.1 uncultured Campylobacter sp.
TTTGAGATAGCAAAATCAGAAAAGATAAAGCAGAGAATTTTAATTGTTATAGAAGAAGCTCACACTATAATCCCTGAATGGAATTTTACCGGTAGTAACGATAAAACTTCGCAAAGCGTAATTAACGCAATAAGTCAAATAGCATTGCAAGGCAGAAAATATAATATAGGTTTTATGGTAATAGGACAAAGAACGGCAAATATTTCAAAAACAATTTTAACACAGTGTAACACAATGATTTGTTTTCAAGCATTTGATGATACAAATTTTAATTTTCTAGGCAACTATATAGGTAAAGATATGGCTATGACTCTGCCGGCTATGAAAAAATATCACGCAATTGTTGCAGGCAAAGCTTTAAAATCCGATTTACCATTGATTGTTGATGTCGCAAGACAACAGATTATTAATGGCTAATCTAAAATTTGTTAAATTTAGAGGAGTAAAATAGTGGCTAAATTTGGTAAAGTTAGTTTTATAACATGCATTTAAACGTTGTAAAATGATCAAAATCCAAACCCATCCTTTTAAACCGATTTTTGATAAATATTCTAAAATTTTGATCCTCGGCTCCTTTCCTTCCGTAGTTTCTCGCAAGCTGGGCTTTTATTACGCAAATCCGCAAAATCGCTTTTGGCGGTTGCTGTCTGGGATTTTAAATACTTCGACGCCTACGAGCACGGATGAAAAGATAGATTTTCTGCTCGCTCACCGCATCGCTATCTACGACGCTGCGATATCCTGTGAGATAAAGGGCTCGAGCGATGCTAAAATGACCTCCGTCGAGCCTGCAAATTTAGAGCCGATATTTAGCGGAGCGCGCATAGCGCAGGTGCTCGCCAACGGCGGCAAGGCGCACGAAATCTGCGAAAAATATCTAAAAAATCAAATTTTAAACGCAACCGGCAAACCGCCCGTCAAACTACCGTCCACAAGCCCGGCAAATGCAAATTTTAGCTTCGAAAGGCTCGTGTGCGAGTGGGCAGCGGTGGCTGAGGTATTAAAATGCAGCTAAATTTAGCAAGGATTGTCAAATTTAACTCATCCAAAATAAAATAGCCGCGCCTTCATCTTAAATTTAGTTTCAAATTTTAAAATTACCCAAATCAAACAAAGCAGGAAAAACCATGAAAATCCTAAAATTTCTATTTTTACTTCCGCTTCTAGCCATCGGTGCGCAGGCGCTGGAGCCCAAAATCGTAATGAAGCCCGAAGCGAGCCTAAAAAACGGGCTTTACTACGTAAAAGGCAAGCTCTACGACGGCACACTAAAGATGCTTCGATACAGCGCCGAGGACCTATATGACGTAAATGCGATGGGCATGGTCTATCCGAGGCTAAAACCGCTGCCGCCCACGCTCATACGCGAGATAGACGTGCAGGGCGGCACGGCGGTGCGATATCGAGACTATTTTGACGGCAGAGACAAACCCTCAAACGAATACCCCCTAAAAAACGGCGTCCGCGAGGGCACGGCTAAGCACTACCATACAGATAGCGGCGCGCTGATGGGCGAGAGCGAATACAAAAATGACGTCCGCGACGGGCGCTACCGCCGCTACTATTTTGACGAGGGCGGCGCGTTAAAGCAGGAGGGCACCTACAAGGCGGATAAGCGAGAGGGCGTTTTCACCGACTATTACGTTAGCGGCGAGGTTAGTGCGCGCAGTCCCTATGTCGGCGGGCTACGAAACGGCGAGGACATCGACTACTACAAAAGCGGCAAAATCCGCGGCAAGCGAACGTATAAGGACGACAAGCGAGAAGGCGCGGAAAAATGGTACTACGAAAGCGGCGCCGTGGAGGAGACAGGCGAATACAAAAATGACCGCAAACAAGGCGTTTGGAAGCGATTTTACGAAAACGGCAAAACGCGAGTGGTAGAAAACTATACAGACGGCGAAAAGGACGGCGTCGCGCGCGAATACTATCCAAGCGGCAAGCTACGAGGCGAATACGAGTACAAAGACGGCCGCCAAACGGGCGCGGGGCTGGACTACTACGAGAGCGGGGTGCTGGCCGCAAAAGTGATGTTTAAAAACGGGCGCTATCACGGGCTATACGAGGAGTATCACGAAAACGGCAAGCTAAAAGCCAAAGTGATGTTTGAGGACGGGTTGGAGGTCGGCGAGGCGCGCCACTACTACGCAAACGGCAAACTAGAGGCCGAGGGGGAGTTTGAGCGCGGCAGGCTAATCCGCGCCAAAAAATACGACAAAGACGGCAAGCTAATCAGCGACAAGTCGGATAAAAACGGACTGCCGAGGGAGTAAGCTTGGATAAATTTAAATTTGATCGGAGTCAAATTTGATCCGTGCGGCTTAAATTTAGTGCTTTGACCTGGTTTGGCTTTGCGCGTCGTTTGGCGTTTTTTATTTTAAGCGCATACGAGGCATCAAATTTGACTCGAAATCTGCTATATTAGTATAGATTTTTAATAAAAATAAAAGTTACATAAAATAATAGCACTCTAAAAAAATTAAAAAATAATTTTTATTTTAGCTTAATATATCAATATTTGTAGTAAAATTTGCTCTGGATTTAATACACAAAAACACTAAAAAAGGAGCAAAATATGGCTGCTGCGGGTATTATTATCGGCACGGTAGTGCTGTTTATCGTGGGTTGGGCGATAGTGCGTGGCAAGTACGCGCCGCTCGTGCTTTTTCTTTCGGGCGTTTTTATGTTGATCTGCTCGGTCGCGCTGGGCACGGGAAATTTCATGCCCAAACAGGCCGTAGCGACGGGCAACGCATACCTAAACATCATCGAGTTTATTCGCTATATGTTCTCAAACAGATTTGCAAATTTAGGCCTTATCATCATGTTTATGGTAGGCTTTGCCAGTTACATGACGCATATCGGGGCGAACCACGCTTTCGTCTCTATCGCTACGAAGCGCTTTGCTAGGATCAAAAACCCATACGTCATGGTGTTCGTCGCATTTGCGGTAGCTAAGCTCATCAGCATGGTTATCACTAGCGCGGTGGGGCTTGGCGTGCTATGCCTTGCGCTTTTAGGGCCGGTGCTCATCTCGCTTGGACTAAACAAGCTCACCGTAGGCTCTATCTGCGCGATGTCCGGAGCCGCCTCGATGGTGCTTATTGGCGCATCGACCGCCGCCGCGGCAAAGGCTACGCAGCTTAGCATTTTAGATTACGTTTTCATTTATAAAATTCCGGCCGCGCTTCCAACCTCGATCGTGATGGGTATCGCGCTCGTTTTTTGGAACAGATATCTCGATAAAAAAGAGGGCTGGGTGTGCAGCGAGCACGTGGGCGAAGTGATGGAATTTGATGGCGCAGTGCAAAATCCGCAGACCGCCGCGCCTAAAATTTACGCGATACTGCCGTTTTTACCGATGATTTTAGTGGTCGTATTTTCGCAGTACTGCATCGCCTCTATCAAGCTTGATATCTCGGCGATCATCATCCTTTCAGTCGTCATCGCGATGCTTTTTGAGGCGGTCAGACATAGGTTTAAATTTGACCCGATCGCCGATGGGGTTAAGGTATTTTTCCAAGCGATGGGCAAGAGCCTAAGCGGCGTCGTTATCCTTATCATCGCGGCCGGTATATTTGCCGAAGGTTTTAAAGCGCTAGGCATGCTAGATAGCATCGTAAAACTCGCAAATTCGCTTGGCTTTGGCGGCTTTGGTATGTCGGTGCTTTTTGTTATTATCACGACGCTAGTTACGATCATCTCGGGCTCAAACGGAGCGAGCTTCTACCCGCTCATCGAGATGGTGCCGCATATCGCGGCTAAGCTAAACGTGAGCTCGGTCATGCTCGTGCTACCGATGCACCAGGCCTCCACTATCGCTCGCCCTCTCTCACCCGTAGCTGGCGTGGTCGTCGCGATAGCCGGTATGCTAAAGTGCAGTCCGCTTGATATCGTAAAGCGCTGCAGCGTGCCGGCGGTCCTGGGTCTAGTTAGTCACCATATTTTCGTATTTTTACTCTCATTATGAGGCGTGAAATGCAGCTTCCTAGATGGACGTTTGAGGACGCGTACGGCGACTTTGACGATGCGAGATTTACGGACGCGCTGTCAAATTTAGACGAAATTTTAGGCGAGATAGAGGGGCTGCTGGGCTCTGGCGGCGAGTTAAATTTACTGATAAACGCATACGAGCGCGGCTTTGAGGAGGTAAACTCCTTGCTCGCGTTTTGCCGCTGCAAATCAAGCGACGATACCAAAGACGAGCGAGCAGGCGCGGCCGAGGCGAAAATCAGAGAGAAATTTTTGCGTCTTGAGCGGATCAAAGAGATTATTTTTGAAAAGATGGACGCGCTGGATCCCTCTGATACCGCATTCCAAACGCAGGAGTTTGCGCGGATAAAATTTCTCTACGACGAGCGCAAAAGTAGCTGGCGGGCTAAATTTGACGCAAAAGAGCGTAAAATTTACGAAGACACGGCGGCTAGCAGTTTCGCTCCGCTTTACGGCGTATTTAGGCATCTAAACAACCTCATCGCCGTGCAGGCTACTGATAAAAACGGCGTAAAAAGCGTCTATAATCTTTCAAAATGCGCGGGCGTTTTAAAGGGCTCGCCCGATGCTGCGCTACGAAAGAGCGTATTTGAGGGGCTAGTGGAGCATTACGCTAGGCACGCGAGCCTGTACGCCGACGTTTTAAATTTACTTCAGGGCTTTAGGCTGTGCGAATTCAGGGCGGCGGGAACGGATATCCTCACGCCTAGCTTGCAGCAAAATAAAATCAGCGAGCAGGCCGTAATGGCGATGTTTGCGGCGCTGGACCAAAGATCGGACAAGATCAGGGAGTGCGTGAGCCTGCGCGCGAAGTATTTTCCGCAGGGTAAAATTTACGCCTGCGATCTGCTAGCGCCATCTCCCTTTGCTAGTGCTGACGAGATCCTGTATGAGCGGGCGATAGAGACGATCTGCGCGGCTCTGGACGAGGTTAGCGAGGAAATTCCGAAATTTATCAAAATGATGCTGCAGAAAAACTGGATCGAGGCGCAGGTGCGCGAAAACAAAGCAGGCGGCGCGTTTTATACGAGGTTTGACAAATTTCGGCAGCCGCGCGTGTTTTCTAGCTACATGGGCACGCAGGCGCATATGATTCAGCAGGCACACGAGCTCGGACACGCGTGGCACTACTGGATCATGCGCGATCTGCCCGCACTGCACACGCAGTTTCCTATGACGCTAGCTGAGGCTGCTAGCACCTTTAACGAAGCTGTGCTGCGAAACTATCTGCGAAAAAACAGCGCGGATAAAAATTTGCTCTTTGATATCTTGTGGCAGGAGTTAAAATCTGCTGCAAATTTCATGCTGCACATCGGCGTACGGTTTGATTTTGAGATTGCTTTTTTAAAGGCCAGGCAAAAGGGCGCGGTCGGCACGGCGCAGATAGAAGAGCTCATGCAAAAGGCGTGGCGCGGGCGTTACGGCGATACGACGCAGGATACGGAGGGCTTTTTGCCGTATTTTAAGCTGCATTTTTACAAAACCGATCAATACATCTACAACTATCCCTACACGGTCGGCTACCTACTCTCGCAGTTTTTGCTGGGCGAGTTTGGGCGTGCGGGCGACAAATTCATCGGCGCGTACAAGGCGTTTTTGCGCGAGTGCGGCGTGATGAGCGTCGAAGAGCTATTGCAAAAGCACTTCGGCAAAGACGCGCAAACGCGGGAGTTTTGGCTCGAGTGCATCGATAATGCGCTTGTTTATGCGGATGAGTTTAAGCGGCTCGAGGAACGGATGGGTTTTGATAAGGCGGCAAATTTGGGCGGGCAAATTTGAACCCAAATTTGATTTATTTTTTTGTCAAATTTAAAAGCAAAAACGTTGAGCTTTTTGCTCTTACCGCCTATTCGTCAAATTTGATCGCCGTTTCTTGATCCTAAAAGATAATTTTAGCAGTCAAATTTAAAACTCCCTCGCAGAATTTGACATACGTTACAAATTTGCACTTAACTGATAACAACTATCATAACTAAGCTGTTTTTTAGCTAATCTCTGTCTCTTATACACATCTGACGCTG
>CAUUAH010000111.1:0-5985 GCA_963542985.1 uncultured Campylobacter sp.
TTACAAAATGAGCGAAAATTTACGAAATAGCGGCGCGGACGGGCTGATTTTGGGTATAGAAAGCAGCTGCGACGATAGCTCGGTAGCTCTGCTTGATATCGAGATGCTGGAGCTAAAATTTCACAAAAAAATCTCGCAAGATGCCGAGCACTGCGCATTCGGCGGGGTGGTTCCGGAGCTAGCCGCGCGCTTGCATACGGCTGCGTTGCCTAAAATTTTAGAGCATATTAAACCCGAGCTAGCGCGCGTAAAAGCCGTCGCCGTCACGAACGAGCCCGGGCTATCCGTGAGCCTAGTGGGCGGCGTCGCGATGGCAAAGGCGCTCGCCTCGTCGCTGCGCGTGCCGCTAATCGCGGTAAATCACCTCGCCGGGCACGTGTATTCGCTATTTTTGGCGCAGGAGGCGCGGCTGCCTGCGGGCGTGCTACTCGTTAGCGGCGGGCACACGATGGTGCTAGATATCGGCTCGGACGGGACTGTCAGCGTACTAGCCGCGACGATGGACGATAGCTTCGGCGAGAGCTTTGACAAGGTCGCAAAGATGCTGGGGCTTGGGTATCCGGGCGGCGTAGCGGTCGAAAAGGCGGCAAAGAGCGGGCGCGAGAGGTTTAAATTTACCGTGCCGCTGCTTGGCGACGCGCGCACGGCGTATAGCTTCTCGGGGTTAAAAAATCAAGTCCGCGTCGAAACCGAAAAGCTCGCCGCAAGCGCAAATCTGGGCACGCAGGAGATCGCGGATATCTGCTTTGCCTTTGAAAATACCGCTTGCAAGCACATCTTAAACAAGCTAGAAAAGATATTTGCCCAGCGTAAATTTGAGCGTTTCGGCGTCGTGGGCGGAGCAAGTGCGAATCTAAATCTGCGCTCCCGCCTGCAAGCTCTGTGCGAGAAATTTGACTGCGATCTCATCTGCGCGCCGCTGGAGTTTTGCTCCGATAATGCCGCGATGATCGCGCGCGCCGGACGCGAAAAATACCTGCGCGGCGAGTTTGCGGGGCTTGATCTGCAAGCAAGTCCTAGAAGCGAGCTAACAAGGATTTAGATTCGGCTTTTTGGCCCCAAAATTTGCCTTTTAGCTCAAATTTGGCGATTATTACCCCAAATTTAGCTTTTTGTGGCGCTGTTGCGTGCGGGCGAATATAAAGCACGCCAAATTTATAGAATCTAAAATCGTTTCACTAAAAAAATACCGCGACAATCGCCGCAAACGCTAAGACTGAATAAATTAAGATTTTAACTATGCTTGTTTTTGCGCCGGCTTTTCGCTCGTAAAATACGCTTAATTTGTATTCCGAGCCCTTAAGCGTGCGCCACGCCGCAACAACCGCCATCACCAAAAGTAGCGAGCAAAATTCTCGCGACGGCAAGCTTCTAAAATCCTCCAAAAATAAAATGGTCGCAAGAAGCGTCGCCAAGCAAAACAGCATAAAAAATATCCAGCTCAAAGCGAAGAAAAATACGGCGTCCATTTTGCAATCTATGCCGTGATTTTTATATGCTGCGACCCTAAAGCCGATATAAACGGCAAGCAATGCGCAAGATAGTATCGTGAGCGGGTTAAATAGTACAGAAAGCGTCATTTGGCCAGTCTCCGCGCCCAAGATAGACGCCATGGGCGCAAAAGTAACGAAGGCGCAAAAGTAAAAAAAGGATAAATAAAATTCTAGCCTGGAAAATGACGCTAAGAACTGATTTTATGATTTTTAACAATTGTTTCCTTTAAACGTTTGGCGACTTAGGGCTTGAAATTTGACTACGATTTTAGCTAAATTTTAAATGAAATTTATCGACTCTCGTCTAGCTGGTCTTAAATTCGGCGTTGCTATACAATGGTATTTACTTGAGCCGTTTAAATTTGCAAGGCGGCGAGTCGCCTTTTAGTTTATAAATTTAGCTCTTTTATCGCTCGTAAAATTTCATCCTCGCGGGCTAGAAAATCCTTTGCGATGACGATAAATTCGTTATTTTTTAGCGAGGCGGCGTCGTAGATCGGGGCTTTGAGCGTCGCTAGATCGATCATCTTTGCGCCCGCGCCCGCAGCGATCATCTCGCCCGCGGCGTTGTCCCAGATAGAGCTTGGCGAGTAGCGCATGTAAGCACCCGCGAGATTTTCGGCGATGCGGCAGTATTTGATCGCCGAGCTTAGCCGCGCGATGTCCAAATTTAGGGCGCTTGCGAGCTTACCGGCCGTTACGTTTTTGCCGCGTTTACCGCTGATTATCGTTTGCGGCGCATGCTCTTTTGCGGCTAAAATTTGCGGGATAAACGCGCCGCTTTTATAAAGCTCTTTTTGCGTTGGCTCGCCCTTTGCCGCGCTATAAATTTCGCCGGTAACGGGCACGTAGATAACGCCAAGAACGGGGCGCCCGTCCTCTATGAGCGCGATACATACGCAAAACTCGCCGCTACCTTCGATAAAATCCTTCGTGCCGTCTAGCGGATCGATGAGCCAAAACGTCCGCGCGGACTCGCCTAAAATCTTTTCCTCCGAGCAAATTTGGATCTGTGAGCTTTTTAGCGTTTCAAATATCGCAGCGTTTGCCGCGAGATCGGCCGAGGTCACGGGCGAATGATCGGTTTTTAAATTTACTTCGAAATCTCGGCGGTTTTGGCTGTGTGTGCTTTCGGGTAAAGTCGAGCGAGCCGCTAAAATCTCGTCGTCAAAGCCCTTGTGGGCGTAAAATTTTATTATCTCGTCGCCTGCTTTTGTAGCCGCAAGCTTGGCTAGGTTTAGTAATTTTTGCATTTTGGTTTCTTTTACTGTATTTTTAATATCTTGATTTTCTTGTTAAGGGGGAAGGGGCTTGAATTACGAAGTCGCTCCCTTCCCCCTTAACAATCTCCCATCCCCTACGACGTGAGAGGTGGCGACACTGCTTTGTCCTGCGTACAAAGCGTCGCGAGTTTCGTAAATTTTGATGGAGTTAAATTTATAAATTTGAGCTCAAATTTGAACACAAATCGATAAGCGGCTGTATTTTGCGATGAATTTAAATGTTGCGACGGAAATTTTGAGCAAGACTAGACATATAGTCTGTCGCAGCTCAAAATTTTCTAGCTCATTTAAAGGCGCGCAAAAGACAACGCGCTATTTCGGCGTTCTGTTCGTCTCGCCCACGTATAGCTGTCTTGGACGTACGATCTTGATACTCTCCTGCTCTTTTAGCTCTATCCATTGGCTAATCCAGCCGGGGATCCTACCGATGACGAAAATAACCGCAAACATATCGTTTGGTATACTAAGCGCCTTTAAAATCAGCCCCGAGTAAAAATCGACGTTCGGGTAGAGGTTGCGCGAGATGAAATACTCGTCGTTTAGCGCGATCTCTTCGATCTTTTTGGCGATTTTTAGAAGCTCGGTGTTTATGCCGATCTCGTCAAACAGCTGGTCGCACATAGATTTTAGCACCTTTGCGCGCGGATCGAAGTTTTTATACACGCGGTGACCAAAGCCCATTAGCCTAAACGGATCGTTTTTGTCTTTGGCGCGGGCGATGTATTTATCGACATTTTCTACCGAGCCGATCTGCTCTAGCTGGCGGATGACGCCTTCGTTCGCGCCGCCGTGAGCCCAGCCCCATAGCGCTCCTATACCCGCAGCGATACACGCATACGGGTGCGCGTGCGTCGAGCCCACCGTGCGTACGGTCGTCGTGGAGGCGTTTTGCTCGTGATCGGCGTGCAGCATAAAGACCGTATCAAGCGCCTTGACCTCGATCGGGCGCAAATTTACGTGCTCGTACGGGTAGCTCCTCATCATGTATAGGAAATTTTCCGTAAAGCCGCGGTCTAAATTTGGATAAATGATCGGCAATCCGCGCGAAAATCTATAAGAAAACGCCGCGATGGTCGGGATTTTGGCGATTATTCGCATCGCCATCTCGTGATATTCCTCGGGCTTATCCATGTTTAGGTGATCGAAGTAAAACGCCGAGAGCGCCGCCACCGCCGCCTGCAAGATCGCCATCGGGTGCGCTTTGTCCGGAAAGGCGTCAAATAACTTCATCATGCCCTCGTGGATGAAGCTACGTTTTTTAAGCTCGAGTTTAAATTCGTCGTATTGCTTTTTGTTCGGTAGCTCTTTATTTAGCAGCAGATACGCCACGTCGATGAAGGTTTTATTTTCCGCTAGATACGCGATGTCGTAGCCGCGGTACATCAGCTCGCCTTTTAGCCCGTCGATATAAGTGATGCTAGAGCGGCACATCGCCGTAGAGGTGTAGCCGCGGTCAAACGTAAACATCCCCGTATCGCTAAAAAAGGTCGAGATGTCGATGACATCGGGCCCCATGGTGCCATGAAGTATCGGAAAGTCGTAGCTTTTGCCGTTTCTGTTATCTGTTAGCGTAACCGTATCGCTCATTTTGGCTCCTTTTGCAAATTTTTATTTTCGTAACTCATTAGAATTTTGATACAAATCGTTACTATTATAGCCTGAGTTAGGCTCGCTAGTATGAAAGAGAAGTAAAAATTTTCATTTATACCGCCTGATTTGTAGGCTATAGTAGCAACCGCGATAAGAAGCGTTAGCGGCATCGAGTGCGATAGCGCAAAAAGCACGGTATTTTTTAGCCCTAGGATGTTTAAAAACACCGTGCTAGCCGCTAGTCTAAAGCCTATCATGACGCCAGTTATCAGCGCCGCGTCGCGCACGACTCCGTCTATCATAAAGGCGTTAAGCTTAAACGTCGAGCCGATATGCACAAAAAATGTCGGCACCAAAAAGCCAAAGCCAAAGCTAGCAAGCTTGTGCGGGAGGTCTTTTTTGTGATCGAAAAACGTCGCGATAAAGGTCCCCGCTACAAATGCGCCGAAAGCTATCTCTAAATTTAAATAAAGCATAAGCGCGATGATGCCGAAAAACAGCGCCATGCACAGGCGGATGTCTTTTTCGGAGTTGTCGTAGTGGGGCATAAGGATGACGCGTAGCTGCGGATACCACCAAAATAGCACGTTTAGCGTCTTGTACCCGATCACCGCCGCGGCTAAAAATCCGCTCAGATATATGATCGAAAACGCCAGCTCGCTACCCGCGCCAAATTTCATATACGCGCCGACGAAGGTTAGCAGCGTGATGCTCACGACCTCGCCGATCGAGGCGATGAGCATGCCGATATTTAGCCACTCCTCGTTTTTACCGTACTCCTTAAACAGCGTAAATATCATACCCACGGCCATCAGCGGCACGATGAGGATAAAAAGGCGGTTTAGATCAAACGAAAACGTCAGCAGCGCCGAGAGTAGATAGAGTATCGCCAGGTAGATGACGCCCGTTTTTAGGATCTTTTTATCTATCGTAAAAAAGAGCTTGAGATCGACCTCTGTGCCGGCTAAAAACATGAGGTAGAAAAAGCCTACTTCGCTCACGATTTTAAACATCTCGTTGTGCCCGATAAAGCCCAAATACCCCGCCAGCGAACCTAAAATAATCTCCACGGGCGCGATAGGGATGCGTAAAATTTTAGAAAAATACGGTGACGTAAAGATGATAAAAGCTAGCGCGATGAGGATATTTAGCCCGTTTGCCTGCAAGAAAGTCCTTTGTAAATGGGGGATTATAGCCTAAGGTTTTTTATTCTTTGATAAATTTGACCCGCTTGGGCTCGTCTCGCGAGCGCTTTTCCGAGATTTCGCAAAATTTTCGCTCCGCAGGCTATATGCCTAGCGCACGCTCAATTTTGCTTCTTCTGCTTGCAGCTGCGAGCTTGCGAAGCAGAAAACTCGAAAAATCATCTCACGATACTTCGCCTTATCTTTTTCTATTCAAATTTGAAGTCAAATTTGCAAATTTGAGTCGCCGAGACCCGCACCGCAAAAACGCAAATTTAAAAAACGTGCGGCGCGACAGCGCGGTCGCACCCCTTGAACGTGCAGTGGGGTTGGTGGGGGTTTCTGCGTCGCTGCGCTAGCAGCTGCAAGCAGACGGGGGCGGGTCTGCCTTCGGCAGTTGCGAGTGCGTAGCACGACGCAAAGGAAGGCGACGCT
>CAUUAH010000112.1:0-5976 GCA_963542985.1 uncultured Campylobacter sp.
ACGCGTAAGATCGTCGGCAGCGTCAGATGTGTATAAGAGACAGGTGTTAAAGCTGTCTCTCCGATATGCTTACTGGCGTAGGTAAGCAGGCGAGGTAAAAATTTATTGCAAAATACGCCCGTTCACTAACCTTATAAGGTGCTAAAAACGGCATAATATTATGCAAATTGATAGTTAGAGTCGTTGCAACACTGTAAATAAAAGCAAACAAAAAAGTCGTATCGCGAGGCGGCCCATTACTTTGTTCGCCAACACTGACGGATACGCATTAAATTTCCGCCTCAAATTTGCTAAAACAAAACTGTGCAAATTTAAATCCAAATTCACCGGCGATACTGCAAACACAAGCTTGTAGGCTAAAAATTTACGTGAGCTAACGCTATATCTTCACAAAGCAAAATTCGCATCAAATTTGCACTCTCTAGAGCCGCACTTTAGTCTTGCTTGCCCGCCGTTAGCATCGTCTTTAGTATGCGTTTGCCGACCTCGACGCCTGGTTGGTCGTAGGTGTTTATGCCTAGCATTATGCCCGTAGCCGACGTGAGAAGCTCGAAATAATAAATCAAAAATCCCGCGCTCGACTCGTCTAGCCGTTCAAGCTCGATGACGTCCACGCTGATGCCTTCTTGCACGAGCGCATGCATGGTGGCACTGCACTGAGCGTTGATTAGCTCGCCTAAATTTAGCCCGTTTACGAAGTCGCAGCCCTCAAGGCCGTTTAGGCTAATGCTCGGGACCGCGACGTCCGCGCCAGCGTCCGCTACTTTGATGAATGTTACCGTCTTGTCCTTTACCCCATCCATGATGAGCTGCAAAAAGCTGTGTTGATCGCGCGAGCCGATGAGTCCGACGGGCGTGAGTCCGTAGCGTTTGTAGCCTTTTTTCTTGCCCAGACTTTCCGCCCACAGCTGCACATACCAGTCGTTAAACTCCAAAAACCTATCGCCGTAGCTAAATATCACGTTGATTTTAGCGTTTTTGTGAGTCGCGTAGTGGTAGGCTTTTTGTAGTAGCGTATCGTCGCCGTCTTCTAAAAATCGCCTCTTACACGCCCGCGCGCCTTCCAGTAGCGCCGCCGCGTCGTATCCGCACAGCATCAGCGGCACGAGTCCGATCGCGCTAAGTACGCTAAATCTACCGCCGACGTTTTTTGGGATATTAAAAAATTTGACGCCGTTTTGCTTGGCGTAGGCTTCTAGCGGCGAGGCTGGATCGGTGATGACGATGAAATTTTGGCTCAAATTTGACGGCTTAAAGCGCGCCAAGATGCACTTAAATAGCGTAATCGTCTCGATAGTGGTGCCTGATTTTGACGAGATGATAAAAAGCGTCTCGTCAAATTTGACGCTTTCGCAAACGTGCTCGAAGCTAAAGGCGTCGACGTTATCGAGAAAATAAAGCTCTCGCTCACGGCTCCTTTTAGCGCCCGAAAGCATCGTTTTTAGCGCCTTTACGCCCAGGCTACTACCGCCGATGCCTACTAGCACGACGCTTTTTATGTGCGCGAGCGTCGCCTCATACTCGGCGATTTCGCTGAGTAAATTTGCGCCGATTTCCGGTAGGTGATAGTAGCCGATCTCGCCGCCTTTTAGCTCGTCGTTCATGCGCTTGGCGTAGGAGCCGATCGCGCTTAGCGGCGTTTTTTCGAAAAATAGCTCATTTTTTAGCATTTTTGCCTAGCTCGTAGAAGAAATTAGTCGCTTGCACGAAGCCCTCGACGCTACCGCAGTCAAAGCGCTTGCCCTTAAATTTATACGCTAGCACCATGCCGTCTTTGGCCTGCTCTTTTAGCGCGTCGGTGATCTGCACTTCGCCATTTTTGCCGGGCTTGGTACGCTCTAGGATAGTGAAGATGTCAGGCGTGAGGATATAGCGACCGATGACGGCGAGGTTGCTCGGAGCTTCTTTAGGGTCCGGTTTTTCGACCATGTCGCTAACCATAAGCAGATCGTCCTCGATCGCGCGGCCCGTGACGATGCCGTAGTTTTTGCTTTGCTCGATCGGCACTTCCATGACGGCAACGATACTGCAGCGGTATTTCTCATAGATTTTTACCATTTGAGATAGCACGCCTTCGCCCTCTTCGTTGATACATAGGTCATCAGCTAACACCACGCCAAAGGGCTCGTCGCGCACGAGGACTTTGCCCGTATGGATAGCGTTGCCTAGGCCTCTCATGCTCTCTTGACGCGTGAATGAAAACGTGCAGCGCGCCATCAGTTCGCGGATATCTACGAGTAGGTGCTCTTTGTTTGTGCCGGAGATTTGATGCTCGAGCTCGTAGCTGATGTCGAAATAATCCTCCAGCGCGCGTTTGCCGCGCCCTGTGATGAAGGCCATATTTTTCATGCCGGCCTCTAGCGCCTCGTCCACGCCGTAGTGGATCAGTGGTTTTGTGAGGATCGGCAGCATCTCTTTTGGTAGCGATTTAGTCGCGGGCAAAAATCTCGTGCCGTAGCCCGCAGCCGGAAATAAACAAGTCTGTATCATAAATTTTCCTTTTAATTTTTTAGGAGATTATAGCGAGTTTTGGCTTATTTGGAGTATTAAGGATGATTTGGCGATAAATTTGCGACTTCTTTTTTGAGCGCTTTTTACCTACCGAGACCCGCACCTTGAAAACGTAAAATTTAACTCCATCAAATTTACAAACATGCGGCGCGACAGCGCTAACGCACCCCTTGAACGTACAGTGGGGATGGTGGAGTTTTCTGCGTCGCTGCGCTAGCAGCTACAAGCCAGACCGTAAGTAGAGCCCCTTCCGCCGCCCAAAAAAATAAAAAGCTTGACAGAAAAGAGAGCTTTTGCTTTACGGCACTCGTTTTGTACTCGCACCCCTCTTGGCACATAAAAGTAAAGAGATTTAAGGCAAGTTAAGGGTTTGACATCAAATTTAAAAACCAAATTTAGCACTTTCAAGATGCAGGTCTGGGTGAGTAAAATTTAAAGTAAAGCTAAAAATAGGGCGCAAATTTACAAATTTAAAATGCGCCGAATTTAACTAGCAAATTTGACCGCCAAGCGGCGGCAAATTTATATTCCTTTAAATGCTGCTTTTGCGTTTTCTAGGTCGTTTGCGTCTGGGTGAGTTGCGGCTCTAGCCCATCTAGCTTCGCGCTCCGGAGTTACGGCGTAGCGCGGGTCGTTAGGAGCTGCTTCGCCCATTTTGCGTAGCTGCTCGATAACTTTTGGATCGATCGCGCCTTGGCAGTAAAACTCGCGTAAAATTTCATTTTCGCCCTCGCGTAGTACAACCTTTGCCTTTTCTAGGCAGTTCATCGCGTGCTCGTGCTCGGGATCCATGCCCAGCGTCATAAACAGGCCAACTTTTTTGCCCTTTATCTCGCGTAAAAAGCGTTTAAATTTAGGCTCGGCATCGCCCTTATCGACGTAAAATCCAAGCGCGATAAAGTCGTAACCGTCCAAATTTAGGTGCAGATCTTCGCTGAATTTGACCGCCTCGCAGCTAAGCTCGTTTGCGATGGCAAGACCGACTTTCTCGGTATTTCCCGTCGCGCTCGTGTAGATAACTATTTTTTTCATTCAAAGTCCTTTTGTGAGATATTTGCTACTTCGGTGCCGATCGACATGCCCCAAAATACGCCGTCGGTTGTGTAGTTTAAAAAGCCGTTTTCTATGTGCATATAGCCTTTGCTTTCGCATTTTTTGAAAAACTCTATTAGCGCACTAAAGGTCTCGTTGCTAACCAGGCTTTTTACCTGTGCGAGGTCGATTTTTGGGTACATAAAGAGGCTTTTTAGCCGCGCTTCGGCACGCTGTTTGTCGTCTACTTTATTTATCATACGCATTTTTTCTTTAGCGTTATAGATGTCGTAGTAGCCTAGCCTTCCGCCAGAGCCCCTACCTAACGGCAGGATATCGGCACCCTCGTGGCTTAGACGGATATACTGATAGCGGTCGCGGCCTATGCGGTTAAATTTGGTATGCTCTAGCACCTCGTAGTTGCCGGTGTCTAGCAGCTTTTCAAAGAAAGCGTTGTGTAGCTCGTGCTCGTAGTTCACGTCGTAGTAGTCCTGCGATACGGTCTTTGCAAGCTCTGATTTTTCAAAAAGCTGAAGCGAATAAAAGCTCGTGCTGTCGATGTTTAGCTCATCGACTAGGCGGGCGTCTTCTAGCACCTCGTCTATCGTTTGCTCGGGGTAGTTAAATATAATATCCGTGCAAACCATACCGCTGAAATTTTGCCTGATCATTTTTAGATGCTCTATCGCGCCTTTTTTGTCGTGGACGCGGTTTAGCAGCTTGCGGCCTTTGTCCGAAAATGTCTGCACGCCGATGCTAAAGCGGTTTACGCCCAGGCTTTCTAGCAGGCGCACTTTGCTCAAATTTAGATTATGCAGCGTGGTTTCTAGACTAAATTCGCAGTCGTCCGAGATATTAAAATTTGATCGCAGGGCCGTGATAACCGGTTCTAGGTGCTTTTCTTTTAGTATCGTAGGAGTTCCGCCGCCAAAATAGACGCTGCGGATATTTTTAGCTTGCAGATACGGGAATTTGCCGTATTTCTTGATCTCGCCCAGCAGATACTGTGAGTAGCTATCTAGCTCGTCCTCTAGCTTCGTGCGGTTCATTGAGCAAAACGAGCAGATATTATCGCAAAAAGGCACGTGGATATAGATCACGCCGTCCTTTTGCGCTGGCAGCTCCTCGTTTAGAAATTTCTCGACCTCGGCGTTAGTCGCCATTTTTATTTTTTTGGGACGCGTCGGTCCTGCGTGCCCCTTTTGTCT
This sequence comes from uncultured Campylobacter sp., assembly GCA_963542985.1. GTDB lineage: Bacteria > Campylobacterota > Campylobacteria > Campylobacterales > Campylobacteraceae > Campylobacter_A. The sequence continues at coordinate 4,752 of CAUUAH010000112.1, forward strand.
GGTTTCAAACATCTATTCCTCCGTCTTGAACTCGTAAGGTTTGGTAATTATACAGTGCGATATATTTTTTAACGCTTTAATTTCTAACTCCTTTGTTATTTTCACCGCCTCGTCGTTAAAGATTTTATTTTTCCCGCGCACGGCGACGATCTGTATCTGCCCGTCAAATTTAAAATCGACCTCGACCTTAAACGTCCCGCTTAGCCGCAGCATGATCGCTTTTTTGGGATATTTGGCCTCGGGCTCGCGCGCCACGGTAAAGCCGACGCCCTCTTTGCACGCGTTTTGCTCTTTTGCTTCGCCGCTATCTTGCGCGGCGGGCTGCTTTGCGGGGGTTAAATTTGAGCTAGGCAGCGAGCTTTGCTCGGCGGGTAAAATTTGACTCGGTGCTGGTGCTGGTTCAAATTTAGACTCCTCTTTTACCGTTTGCGCCTGCTTTGGCGAGATTTGCTTTTTTATTTTTGGCTTTGGGGGTTGCTTTTTCTCCTCCTTTGGCTTTTTGGGTTCGCTCTCTACCGGCTTTGGCTCAGGCTGTAAAATTTCGGGCTCGGGCTCAAATTTGACCGGCTCGGGTTGCGTTTCCTGTGGCCTTTCAAATGGCTCCGCGCTTTGAGGCGGCACATACTCTCTAGCCTCTTTACTGGGCTCTTCTTGCGTCAAATTTAGCTTTATCTTTATCGTTTCTTGCGGTTTTGCGCTCTCTATTGGGCGCGAGTTTAACGGCAAAAAAAGCAGAGCTAAATTTAAAACGAGCGAGACTAGAAAATAGCGCATTATTTGCTTAGCATCTCGTAAAATTTATCTACGGCTTCGCCTATGCGAGGCGTTCCTCTAAGTAGTAGCGAGGAGGGCACGGTGAGTACTTTGCCGTTTTTTGCGGCGGTCGTTTTTTTAAGCACCGGATTTTGTTTTAGGAAATTTTCACCATCGCCGCCCATACCGCCGATAACGACGATGTAGTCCGGATTTTGCGACAAGATAAACTCGGTCGAGACGATCGGAGTCGAGCCCTCTACGTTATCGGCGATGTTTTTTAGTCCGAGTTTGGTAAAGATATCGCCCGGCAGCGTCTTTGAGCTAAAGCCGGTAAGCGGCGTCGAGGAAAATACCGCTAGTATCTTTTTGCCCTTTACCTCGCTGTTTGCAAAAGAGTCGAGTTTTGTTTTTATCACGCTTTCGACATCGCACGCTTTTTGGTATTTGGCTGTTATTTTTCCGATTTGTT
>CAUUAH010000113.1:0-5938 GCA_963542985.1 uncultured Campylobacter sp.
GATGAGCGCTAGTCTCGTGGGCTCGGAGATGTGTATAAGAGACAGAATTTAAACTAAAGCACGGCTTTGTCGGCAATTTTTATAATTTCACAGCCGCAAATTTGACGTTTACAGACCTTGTTAAAATTTAAGCCGTACATTTGCCAAAGCAAGCAAACGCACGGCATTTATCAAAATTTAAACCATCAAATCATTATTTGACAAATAAGAGTCCGTTTTTCACTTCGTTATAAACTTGCTCGCCGTTTAAAACCTTAACCAGCTCCAAAGCAAACTCCATCGCGGTGGCGGGGCCTTTTGAAGTGATGATATTTCCGCTTTGCACGACGTTTTTATCGCTCACGTACGTTCCGCCCTCGACGCTAGCCTCACAGCTAGGATAGCATGTATACTCGTCCCTCATGATCTCCGCCACTCCAAGAGCTATCGGCGCGGCGCAAATGGCAGCGACGAATTTGCCTTTTTTAGCAAACTTTTTGATCGTCTCTCTCATTTTTAGATTACCGGAGATATTCGTGACGCCCGTATACCCGCCCGGCAAAACCAGCATATCGTACTCCTCGACTTCGAGGTCATAAAGCGTCATATCGCAGACAAATTTCACTCCGTGAGCGCCCGTGATAGGTAGCTTGTCAAGCCCGACTATATGAGCCTCCACGCCGCCTCGTCTAAGCACGTCCACAATACTAACGCCCTCTATCTCCTCAAACCCGTCGGCAAAAATCACGGCAACTTTTTTCATAATTTTCTCCTTAAATTTTCGGATTATTATACTCTTGTTTGCTAAATTTACGCTATAATCGGCGTACTTTAAATTCGAAAGGAAGGAAAATGGAAGTAAAGATTACATATTGCAATTCTTGAAACTATAGACCGGTAGCTTCTCGTGTAGAAGATGAATTTTTAAGTCAAATCCCAGGCGCTAAAATTAGCAAAATCGTCGGTAGCGGCGGAAACTTCATAGTTGAAGTAGATGGAAAGATAGTATTTTCCAAAAAAGATCTCATCGGCACGGAAGTAAATGCCCTGCCAAACTACGAAGAGATCGTTGCTTTGGTCGATAGCGTTAAAAAATCAGCCTAAAGTCTAAGCCGAGGCTTAGGCCTTGGCTTTTATTTCTTCAAATTTTATCTCATCTTTTTCGTATTTTTTAAGCAAACCATTTATGCGCCGCTCAAAAATTTTCCATCTAACTTCGTTTCCATATTTTTCAAACAAATTTAACGCTTGGCTGGTCAAAATTTCTTGTTCATTCTTCATGAGTAAATATTCAAAAAGCTGATCAATCACCGCTAGACTGTTTCGCTCCAGCATCAAATCAATAAAATTTCGTTCGGTTTTTATCTCATCAAAAAATCTAAACACCGCCGTTAAATCATTTGTTAAATTTTGACAAAGGGTTTCGGTGTCGGTATTTTCGCTAATCTCGTAGTAGGCAGCACAGGAGTCTGTTATAGATGAAATTCTTTCTCTAAAATGGCACTCGTATTCTTTTGGCTTTAAGACGGTTTCTTTGCCGATCGCGGCGTCTATAAACGCGCCGTAAATGCCGCAGTTTACGTAAAATCTAGTTTCAAATGCGGTGTTGCCGCTACTTTTTTGAAAATTTACGACGTATATAAATTCGGGAGTTTTTTTGTAGAAATTTAGCCCGCTTTTAGTAAAGCCGTTATCCTTAAATAGCGGCTTTACTTGGGCTATGAGCTCGTCAAATTTTGCTTTCATCAAATTTGACGGTTGCGATTATTTATTTGCGCGTTCGATGTACTCGCCGCGGACGGTATCCACGCGGATAACCTCGCCCTCAAGCACGTGGAAAGGTATCTGCACGACTGCGCCGCTCTCAAGCGTAGCAGGCTTTTTACCGCCCTGGGTGTCGCCTTTAAAATTCGGCGGAGTTTCGACGATCTTTAACTCTACAACTTGCGGCACCTCAACCCCGATAGCCTTGCCGTTGTGAAACAAAATCTCAACCATCATGCCGTCTATCATCCATTTTTTGACATCTCCCACGTCCTCGTCGCTGATCGCCACTTGCTCGTAGGTCGCGGTGTCCATAAACTGACAGAACTCGCCGTCATCGTAAAGATACTGCATCTCTTTTTCTTCCAAATTCGGCTGATCGCATTTGTCACCCGCATGGAAGGTCTTTTCAAGCACTTTGCCGTCAATAAAAGATTTGATTTTCGCGCGAACGAAAGCTGCGCCCTTGCCCGGTTTTACGTGCTGATACTCGACGACTTTATACGGAACGCCGTCTAGTTCGATCTTTAGTCCTTTTTTTAGGTCGCCCATTGAATAGGTTGCCATTTTTTCTCCTTGTAGTTTTAAAGGCTGATTATATCAAAAAAGCTTTTAGTTTAGTTTAAGAAGCGGCGAGAGGGCAAATTTGACCGCGCTCGCCGAAGTAAAACTCAAATTTAAGGCTTAAATTTAAACTCGCCTTTTTCCTTGCTTTGTTCAGACTGCGAGTGGATTTCCCTTTTTATCTGTTCACTTACGCTAGGATCGTCTTTTTGTATCTTTTGAAATTTCTTTTTTTCGGTCAAAATTTTCTCAAAATTTTTCGTAGTTTGCTTTTGCACTTCGCTCTCGCAACCCGCAAGCAAAAACAAAATCGGAATCAAAAGTAAAAATTTCATACTCAAACCCTCCTTAAATTTAAGCCCCAATTCGGGCTTAAATTTAGACAACTGCGTACTTTGCCCATACGCAAACGTCTAGATCGTTTAACTTAGCCAGCGTCTCTTTGGTTATTTTTTCATCCACAAGCACGACCGCAAGCGCCATACCGTGGTCGTCGCGTCCTAGGCGGAAGTCGGCGGTATTGATCTTCTCTTCGGCGAGGATAGATGAAATTTTAGCGATAACGCCCGGAACGTCGTTGTTTTTAAAGATAATCATCTTGCCTTTAGGCTTAAAGTCTGTTTTAAAGCCGTTTATCGTCACGATGCGTTGCTGGTTTTCGCCAAACACCGTTCCGCCGATCGTTACGACATCATTTTCGGTCGTGATGCGAACAGTGATTTTATTTTTGAAAATACTATTGCCGCCGACGGTGCTTTCTGTCGTTATACCTTTTTCATCGCACAAAAATTTAGCGTTTACGTAGTTTATCGTATCGCCCAAGCTCTCTTTTAAAGCGCCCACGATCGCAAATGTAAGCATGGAGTTTGCGTACTCGCTGATAGGGCCGTGTGTCTCGATGCGGATAGCTTTGATAGCTTTTTTGTTGATCTGCGCGGCGAGGAAAGCCATCTTGCTCGTAAGCTCGATATAAGGCTCCACAAAAGGCGGTAGATCTTCCGTTTTTATCGGTAAATTTAGCGCGCTAGGATAGCTGATGCCGCGAGCCGCAGAGATAGCCTGCTCGGCTGCTGCGATAGCGATGTTGGCTTGAGACTCGAGCGTATTTGCGCCAAGATGCGGCGTGACGCTGACGTTATTTAACTCAAGTAGCGGATGATCCGTCGCCGGCTCCTTCTCAAACACGTCGATACCCGCAAACGCTATCTTGCCGTTTTTTAGGCCATTATACAGCGCCTCTTCGTTGTAAAGACCGCCGCGAGCGCAGTTTATGAGGCGCACGCCGTCCTTCATCTTTGCGATCTCCGCCTCGCCGATCATGTTTACGGTTTCTTTATTTTTCGGAGTGTGTATAGTGATAAAATCACACGCAAGGATATCGTCGAAATTTCGCGTATAAACGCCGCCCATATCGGTTACTTTCGACGGATCGATATACGGATCGTAAGCAACGATTTGCATACCGAAAGCCGCAGCCCTAGTAGCCACGCGAGAGCCGATGTTGCCAAATCCGATGACGCCTAGAGTTTTGTTAAAAAGCTCAACGCCGTACCACTTCTCGCGTTTCCAAATTCGGTCGATTTTTAGGTCGTTGTGAGCATACGGAAACGAGCGAGCGGCAGCTAGCATATGAGCCATCGTTAGCTCCACCGCGGCGATCGTGTTTGCCGTAGGGACGTTCATCGCGATGATACCGCGTTTTGAGCAACCGTCGATATCTACGTTATCGACGCCCACGCCCGCGCGTACGAGAGCTTTTAAATTTTTAGCCGCATTTAAAAATGCTTCGCCGACCTCGGTCGAGCTTCGCGTGATGGCCACGTCAGCCTCGCCTAAGATATCCAAAAGCTTATCTTTAGGCACGTTTACTGCGTCGATTACTTTTATATCCTCTTCGCGATTTAAAATTTCAAAGCCGACTTTATGTATTGCGTCGCACACTATTATCGTTTTCACAGCTTGATCTCCTTGAAAGTTGAGCGTATATCGTACGCTTTAAGTTCGTTTATAACGCGATCTAAAACGCCGCCGTCTTGCGTGTTTATGTAAATTAAATTTTGTGAATTTTCTTTTACTACGCTAAAATCTACGGGTATATTTTTTAATGTTTGAGTGAGGCAGAACATCGAGTAAATATCGTTTTTATCGATCACCAGCTGATAGGCGATTTTTACGACAGCTTTTGATTCGTCTTTAAATTCTACATATATCTCGTTGCTTGCCAAAGCATATTTTTTAGGAGCCAAATTTGCCATTTCGCCGACCCAAGAAGTAGGGCCAGTAGTCAAATTTTGCTCCTCGTTATTTTGTGATACTTGTAGCTCCGCAGGCGCGGACTCTTTTAAATTTACGTCCGCGTACTTATACAGCAAAACGCCACATACGCAGACGAAAATCAGCAAAAAAGCAATCGCGCCCCAGAACAAATATCGCTTCATTTACTTATGATAGCTGTTCTTTGATAATATCGCCTAGAGTAACCTTATCGTCGCTATTTATCTCGTTTAGCACCTCTCGCTCTTTTTGTCTTGCAAGGCGCCTTACGCTTAGGCGGATTCTATTTTTCTTCTCGTCGATAAAAGCTATCGCTGCTTCGATATTATCGTTTATGTTTAGGCTTTCAGCGCTTACGCTACCTAGGTCTTCTTTACGGATGAGCGCATCGACGTTATCGCCGAGCTCTACAAATACGCCGAAATCTTTAATATCTCGAATTTTACCAGTCACGATGTCGCCTACGTTAAATTTCTTCGCATAGGCTTGTACCGGGCTTTGCTTTAGATCCTTTTGACTAAGAGAAATTTTTTGCTCGTTAGAGTCGATTTTGATGATTTTTACCTCAACCTCGTCGCCCACTTTAAACAAATCTTTGCACTTGTCGTTTCTATCCCATGAAGCGTCCTCATTATGGAGCAAGCCCTCAACTGCGCCAATCCTAACAAATGCTCCAAAGTTGGTCACACTAGTAACTACGCCTTTAGTAACGTCCCCTTCTTTAAATTGGGCTTTAAATTCGTCAAACGGTTTTTTGAGTAAATTTTTAAGGCTCACTCTTAGGCGGCGGTCTTTTGCGTCTATCTCGATAACCTCGACGTCAAGCTCCTCACCTTCACTGATGTGATCTTTTGGATTTTTGATATTTTTATCCCATGAAATTTCAGAAATATGCAAAAAGCCCTCTATATCATTGCCAAGATCGACAAATGCGCCGTAAGGCTCAATGTTGCTGACTGTTACTTTAATGGTGTCGCCTACCTCGAGGCCATCTTTTATCTCATCCCAAGGATCAGGAGTCGCAGCCTTAATAGATAGAGAAAGGTGTTTTTTCTCGTTATCGTATTTGATAACTTTTACTAGGACTTTATCGCCCTCTTTATAGATAGAGCCCGGATTTACCGGTCCTTTATAGCTTATCTCGCTGTAGTGCACGAGTCCGTCTACTCCGCCCACGTCTACAAACATACCATAGGTAGTGATTTTCTTAACTACGCCCTCTATTACGTCCGTATTTTCGGCTACTGCGGATATCGCCTCTCTTTTTTTCTTTCTATCTTCGTCGAGTAGTTTTTTTCTCGACACGATGATGCTTTGCTCGTCTTTATCTATCTTTATGACTTTTACTTTAAACGAC
>CAUUAH010000114.1:0-5886 GCA_963542985.1 uncultured Campylobacter sp.
AAGCAAGCATCCAATGCATGTTCACTATACTTCTTTTTTTATTAATATTTTTAAATTTTAGACTCTCGAAACGAATTTTAAATAAGCTTAAACGAAAAATTTTAGATTATAAAATACCGAATTTTAAGAATTTAGCCGAGGCGAAAATGCGCCGATATAACGCATTTTACGAGGCTGACGTCGTCATCGAGGGGCACTATCACCAAGGCAAACAGTACACGATAGGTAAACAAAAATATATAAATATTCCATCTTTTGCATGCGAGCAAAGCTATTTTGTAGTAGAATACGGCCAAAATATTAAGTTTGCTCGAAAGAGCGTAAAGGTTTAGAATGCTTAACAACGGCACATTAAAAACCGGTTCAAATGAGATGGAGCTTGTTGATTTTCGTATCTTTAAGCAGGCGGGAGACAAGGTATATGAGGGCATATACGGCGTCAACGTCTCTAAGGTGCGCGAGATCATCAAGATGCCGAATTTGACCGAGCTTCCCGGAGTACCCGAGTATATCGAGGGGATTTTTGACCTGCGCGGCGTAGTTATACCCGTGATAAATTTAGCTAAATGGATGCAGATAAACGAGCCTAAAGACTCAGCTATCAAGCCTCGTGTTATCATCGCCGAATTTAGCGAGATTTTGATAGGTTTTATCGTCCATGAGGCAAAACGTATCAGGCGCATAAGCTGGGCGGATATCGAGGCGGCAACTTTCGCCTCAAACGCCGGAACGCTGGATAAAGGAAAGATCACGGGCGTAACCCGCATCGAAAACGACGAGGTTTTACTTATACTTGATCTTGAAAGCGTCGTCGAAGAGCTTGGCATTTATAGCCCGAAAATAGAAGTCGAGATCGATCAAAACAAGCTTTTAAACGGTCTAGCGCTAGTGCTGGACGATAGCTCGACGGCTAGAAAGCTCGTAAAAGATACTCTTGAGAAAATGGGGTTAAAAGTGGTCGAAGCAAAAGACGGCATAGAAGGGCTTGAGAGAATACAAGATCTTTACGAGATGTACGGCGATAAGCTTGGCGAGCACCTAAAGGTGATCTTGAGCGATATTGAGATGCCGCAGATGGACGGATATCGCTTTGCATCGACGATCAAGGATGACCCGAAGTATGCGGGAATTCCTATTATATTTAACTCGTCTTTGAGCAAAGACTACACCGAAGCTCAAAGCAAAGAGGCCGGAGCCGCTGCGTATCTAACCAAATTTGACGCGACGTTATTTTACAACGAGGTGCTTCGCGTGATCGAAGCGAACAAGAAATAAGGGGGAAATCATGGATGATATGAAAGAAATAATGGAAGACTTCCTAGTTGAAGCCTTCGAACTAGTAGAACAAATAGACCATGACCTCATAGAACTTGAGTCAAATCCCGAAGATTTGGAGCTTTTAAATAGAATTTTCCGCGTCGCTCATACGGTCAAGGGATCATCGAGCTTTTTAAATTTCGACATCCTTACTAAGCTCACTCACCACATGGAGGACGTACTAAACAAAGCCCGCCGCGGCGAGCTAAAGATAACGCCTGATATCATGGACGTAGTGCTAGAGTCCGTGGATATGATGAAGGGACTTTTGCACGGTATTAGAGATAGCGGCAACGATACGGACGTAGGCATAGAGATAGAAGATATCTGCAAAAGACTAACTGCGATATCTGAAGGCGAAGCCCCGAGTGCGGCCGTTAGCGAGCCTACTCCTGCGGCACCAGAGCCTGCAGTTGAAACGCCAAAAGAACCTGAGCCAGAACCTGTTAGCGATGAAAATTTGTCAAATTTGAGCGATGCTGAGGTTGAAGCCGAGATAGAAAGGCTGCTAAAAGTAAGAAAGGCTGAGGATCAAGCAAGACGCGCTCAAAAGGCGGTCGGAGGCGAAGCGCCAAAACCAGCCGCACCTCAAGCTCCTGCGCCGTCAAATTCGGCTCCGACTCCAAAACCGGCCCCAGCAAAGCCTGCCGAGAAAAAAGAGGATAAAAAAGTACCCGCTCCATCAAGCGGAGCTAGCGCTGACGAGCAGACTATACGCGTCGAAGTTAAGCGCCTAGATCACCTGATGAACCTGATCGGCGAGCTAGTGCTTGGCAAAAACAGATTGCTTAAAATTTACGACGACGTCGAGGAGAGATACGAGGGCGAGAAATTCCTTGAGGAGCTAAACCAAGTAGTATCTAGCCTAAGCCTAGTAACTACCGATATCCAGCTAGCCGTTATGAAAACGAGAATGCTACCTATCGCGAAGGTATTTAATAAATTTCCTCGCATGATCCGCGATCTAAGCCGCGAGCTAAATAAGCAAATCGACCTTGAGATCACGGGTGAGGAGACGGAGCTGGATAAATCCATCGTCGAGCAAATCGGCGATCCGCTCGTACATATGATAAGAAACTCGTGCGACCACGGTATCGAAGACGGCGCGACCAGACTAGCCGCCGGCAAGCCGGAAAAAGGTACCATCCAGCTAAAAGCCTATAACGAAGGCAACCATATCGTAGTCGAGATCACCGACGACGGTAAGGGGCTAGACGCCGATATGCTAAAATCCAGATCTATAGAAAAAGGCATCATCACCGAGCGCGAAGCCGACGCGATGAGCGATAAAGAGGCGTTTGGTTTGATATTTAAGCCTGGATTTTCGACTGCGGCGAAGGTAACTAACGTAAGCGGCCGCGGCGTGGGAATGGACGTCGTAAAAACCAATATCGAAAAGCTAAACGGTATAATCGACATCGAAAGCGAAGTGGGTAAGGGTACGACGATGAAGCTAAAGATCCCGCTCACGCTAGCGATCATTCAGTCGCTTTTGGTAGGCGCACAAGAGGAGTTTTTCGCTATTCCTCTAGCAAGCGTTTTAGAGACCGTGCGCGTACCGATCGATGATATCTATACGATCGACGGCAAAAACGTACTTAGACTACGCGACGAGGTGCTTTCGCTGGTTAAGCTATCTGATATCTTTGGCGTCAAACAGGTCTTTGACGGCGGCGATCAGACATACGTGGTCGTTATCGGCGTAGCGGAGGCGAAGCTAGGCATCATCGTAGATAGCCTCGTAGGACAAGAAGAGATCGTCATCAAATCAATGGGCGATTATCTGCAAAATATCCCTGGAATCGCGGGTGCAACGATAAGAGGCGACGGCCGCGTAACACTCATCATCGACGTAGGTATGATGATGGAAATGGCAAAAGATATAAAAGTAGACATAAAAGCTAGCATGGAATCCTCAAAAAGCGTCAAAGAAAAACCTAGCGATTATAAAGTGCTAATCGTAGACGACTCGAAGATGGATAGAACCATAATGCAAAAATCGCTAGCCCCTCTTGGCGTAACGGTTATCGAGGCTACTAACGGCGTAGAGGCTCTAGCTATAGTAAAATCGGGCGAACACGCGCTTGATGCGATGCTAATAGATATCGAGATGCCAAGAATGGACGGCTATACGCTAGCGGGCGAAATTAGAAAGTATTCAAAATATAGAAATTTGCCGCTAATAGCGGTAACTTCAAGGACGTCAAAGACCGACAGGCTAAGAGGCGTGGAAGTAGGAATGACCGAATATATCACCAAGCCGTATTCGTCCGAGTACCTTGAAAACGTAGTTAGAAAAAATATCAAATTAATAGGATAGAACATGAACGACAAACTAAATCAGGTTCTAAAAAGACAAAAAAGACAGGTGATGGATCCTAGCGAAAAAGAGCGTGAGGAGATCGTCCAGCTAGTCGGTTTCATTGTAGGCGACGAGGAGTACGCGATACCTATTTTAAATATCCAAGAGATTATTAAACCGATCGAATACACTCGCGTGCCTAGCGTGCCGGAGTATGTTTTGGGCGTATTTAACCTGCGCGGTAGCGTCATACCGCTAATCGACTTGAGGAAGAAATTTTCTCTAAACGCCGCAAAACCGAGCCCAAGCACAAGATATATCGTGATGAAAGAGGGCGATAACGTCGCGGGATTTGTGATCGACAGGCTAACAGAAGCCATCAGGATACAGCAAAACAGGATCGATCCGCCACCTGAAACGCTTTTAAAAGACAAGGGCATGATTTACGGTATCGGCAAAAGAGATAATAATATCCTTACGATTTTAAAAGTCGAAGCGCTGCTAAAGCGCGATTTTTAGGGCTAAATTTGATAAAGCTTTGCGTATTTGATTTTGACTCGACATTGATGGACGGCGAGACGATAGATTTTTTAGCCGCAGCAAACGGCGTCGGTGATGAAGTCAGCGAGATAACTGCAAAAGCGATGGCGGGCGAGCTTGATTTTTTTGAGAGTTTAACGCGTCGAGTGTCGCTTTTAAAGGGGCTTGAGCTTGCTAAAGTAGATCAAATTTGCTCAAATTTGCCGCTCATGCCCGGAGCCGCCGAGCTAATCGCGCATCTAAAAAGTAAAGGCATCAAGGTCGTAGTTTTTAGCGGAGGATTTCACTCTGGTACGGATAGAGCGCAAGAGAAGCTTAAATTTGACGCTAGCTTTGCAAACATCCTACATCACAAAGACGGCGTCCTAACCGGGCTTGTGGGCGGCGAGATGATGTTTGGCTTTTCAAAGGGCGCGATGCTTGTAAATTTGCAAAAAATGCTCGGTATCTCAAAAGAGCAGACGATGAGCGTGGGCGACGGCGCCAACGACCTATCAATGTTTGAGCATTCGAATTTAAAAATTGCGTTTTGCGCGAAGCAAATTTTAAGGCAAGCGGCAACTTGCTGCGTGGATAAAAAAGATTTGCGCGAGATCATAAATTTGATATAAAAAGGCGAGAAAAATGTTTAACAACGATATAAATTTTTCACTGTGGTGTGACTTTATCGAGCGCGACTTTTTGCAAGACGAGTTTGAAAATTTACTTCAAATAGGCGCTATTAACGGCGTGACCTCAAACCCATCCATCTTTAAAGCCGCATTTTTGTCGGACTCCTACAAAGACGTCATCGGCCAAATGGGCAAAAAATATCCAAAGGCGCTTTACGAGGCGCTCGCGGTGCAGGATATTAAGATAGCCGCGACCAAGCTTTTGAGGCATTACGCAAACGGCGACGACGGGTTTGTTAGCATCGAGGTCGATCCTAGCTTTTGCGATAACGCCGCAGCTACGGTGGACGAGGGCGCTAGGCTGCACGCGGAGATCGGCATGCCAAACGTCATGATCAAAATCCCCGCGACAAAAGCTGGCTTTGAAGCGATGAGCGCTCTAACCGCGCGCGGTATCGCGGTAAATGCGACGCTAATTTTCTCGCCGGAGCAAGCCGTAGCGTGTTTGGATGCTTTTGAAGAGGGTGTAAAGGCTTATGAGAAAAAATTTCCGCTAACGCCGCTGCCAAAAAGCGTGATTAGTATTTTTGTTAGCAGATTTGATCGCTTGCTAGATGAAAAAATGCGCGAGAACTCGCTACCGACGGGTCAAATCGGCATCATGAACGCGACTAAAATTTATAAAATCATAGAAAATAAAAGCCTGCCGACGACGCGCGCGCTGTTTGCTAGCACGGGCGTAAAAGGCAATGAGCTAGCAAAGGATTATTACGTAAAAGAGCTGATGTATCAAAATGCCGTAAATACGGCTCCGCTTGATACTATCAAAGCCTTTATCGCGGGCAAAAACGAACCTAAAACCGCCGTTAGCGACGACAGTATAGAGAAATTTTTCGGCGTAGTAAAAAGAGCCGACATAGATATGGAGAAGGTTTATAAAGACTTGCTAAACGACGGCTTAAAGCAGTTCGTGACGGCATTCGAAGACATAATGAAAGCACTAAAATAACTAGGAAGCAGCCATGAAGCCTTTAAGATTTACTTCCGTGAACGAAGAGGATGTTAAGGACTACGAGCCTGTTGGTTCAAGCATTAAATTTGATAGTCAGGACGATG
>CAUUAH010000115.1:0-5826 GCA_963542985.1 uncultured Campylobacter sp.
ACACGCGTAAGATCGTCGGCAGCGTCAGATGTGTATAAGAGACAGATAAAATAGCGTTCTCGGTATTAAATTTAAACGGCAGCACGGAACTAGCAGAAGTCGCAAAGCTCGCAAACCGCGTAAATAGTGATATAAAATTAAAATCGGCAAATTTTACTCCATGTAAATTTCTAAAAATACATAAAATTTTACACACAGTTCAAATTTTGCCGACAAATAAATTACTTCACCTGCGCGCTGAAAATTTGCGTGATACTCGGTATTTGCTCGCCCTCTACGTCAAATTCCGCTGTTTTCATCCGCACGCGGTAAAGCGCGTTTAAATTTTCCTCGTTCAAAACCTCGGCGCTGGACCCGTAAACGTAGCTAAGATCGTCCTTTAAAATGAGCGTGCGGTCCGCCACCGCAAGGGCGTGGTTTGGCTGATGCGTGGTAAAAACGATGCTGGCGCTACTTTTTTGCTTTAAATTTACGATGAGGCTTAGCACGCGGTCTTGGTTTTTTATATCAAGCGCGCTGGCAGGCTCGTCCAAAAACAGAATTTCGCTCCTGCTCGCGATCGCCCTGGCAAAGAGCACGAGCTGTTTTTGACCGCCCGAGAGCGAGTTGAAGCGCTTGTTTTTTAGGTGCGAAATTTCAAGGCTTTCAAGCGCGTCCAGACAGATCTGCACGTCGCGTTTGCTTGGCTTTGAAAATAGCGAAATATCGCGTACGCGCCCCATCGCTACGATGTCTTGCACGCTGTAATCAAACGCCACGCTAAAGCTTTGCGGCAGGAAGCCAAATTTCGCCTTCGTGCTAAGCTGCCCCTCTTTGAGGTCCAAAATGCCCATCATGCACGACATCAGCGTGCTTTTGCCCTGACCGTTTAGCCCCAAGATCGCTAAAATTTGACCGCGCTCAATCTCAAAGCTTAAATTTCTAAAAAGAAATTTGCCCTCTTCGTAGAAAAATCCCGCGTCCTTTATAGAGAGCAAACTACCTTCTGTTCGCATCGGCACTCCTTTTTAAGAGGATGGCGAATATCGGGCTGCCGATGAGCGCGGAGATGATGCTAAGCGGCACTTCGCTAGAGCTGATCGAGCGCGATACGTCGTCGATGGCGAGCATAAAAACGGCTCCCGCGACGAAGCAAGCGGGCATAGAGCGCAAGTGGTCGCTGCCAAATATCATCCTAGCTACGTGCGGCACCACGAGGCCGATCCAGCCGATGTTTCCGCTGACGCTGACCTGCGCGGCGACTAGCAGGGTGCAGATGACGAGGATGACCGAGCGCAGCCGCACGATATTTACGCCGAGCGCCTTTAGATCGCCGTCTTCGAGGCTGAGTAGGTTAAATCGCCACCGCATCGCGATGAGCGCCGCGACGCAGGGCGCCGAAACGGCGGCGAGCATGACGAGCTTGTCGTAGTCTGCGCGCACGAAGCTACCAAGCAGCCAGTAGATGATGTTTGGCAGCACGTCTTCGTTGTCGGCTAGATACTGCACGAGGCTAGTTAGCGCAGCAAACACGCCGTTTATGACGATACCTGCTAGTATGAGCGAAAAGACGTCGCTGCGCGAGACGAATTTGGCGATAAAATAGAGCATAAAAAGCGCCGCGAGCCCGAAAAAGAAGGCAAAACCCACGATAAAATAGGAACCAAAGCCAAGCATAATGCAAAGCGCGCCGCCAAATGCCGCCGCGGTGCTCACGCCTACGATGTGCGGGCCTACGAGCGGGTTTTTAAACACCGCTTGAAGCGCGAGGCCGCTAAGCGCCAGTATCCCGCCGCAAAGGCTCGAAAGTAGGGCGCGCGGGATGCGGATATCAAGCACCACGCTTTTTGCCGTCTCGTCGGCGGAGGAGTCGAGTAAAATTTTACCCGTCTCCTCTAGGCTAACGGGATACTGACCGATGCCCAGCGATACCGCAAACAGCAGAACCCAGAGCAGCAGCAGGGCGGAAAATTTCATTTATAGCTCGTGCGGTAGAATTTTTGATAAAATTCCTCTACTTTTTTGTCAAATTCCGCCTCGTCAAAGTGCGTTGGATAGAGCTTCATCGCTAGCCACCACTCGCCAAGCGCCATAGCTTCGGCAGTCGGATAGCCCCACGCTTTGGCGTATTCGGGCATCATGTAAATTTTATCCTCTTTTACCGCGCTTAAATTTGCAAGCTGCGGGTTTGATTTGAGCTCGGCCGGCACCTGAGGGTAGCGATCCTGCACGAAGATCATCTGCGGCGCCCACGCTAAAACCTGCTCTGCAGAGACCTGCTTGTAGCCCTTGATGTTCTCTGCCGCGACGTTTTTCGCGCCGGCGCGCATAAACATGATGCCCGTGTATTTGCCGCTGCCGTAGGTCGTGAGATCGGGATTTGCCATGTAAATTTTAGGTCTTTTATCCACGATAAAGTCGCTAAATTTAGCCTTTAGTTGCTCTTGCGAGGTTTTTACGAAGCCTATGAGCTCGGCGGCCTCTTTTTCGCGGTTTGCGACCTTACCTAGAAGCTCTATGCTGTCGTAAAAGCCCTCGGTGTAGGCCGCTTCGTCGTCTTTGAAGGTCGGATTTAGCTTGCCATTATCGGCGGCGTCGCTGCGCTGGAAGCTAACGGCGACGACGGGGATTTTGAGCTCCGTCATTTTGTCGATGTATTCTTGCGGGATGTAGTTTGTGACGATCACGACGTCGGGCTTTAGCTTAAGCACCGCCTCGTAGTTGATCACCTTTAGATCGCCAGGTGTGGGCATATCTTTTAGGCTCGGCGCTAGGCGGATGTAGTTTTTGCCTAGCGACTTCTCCCACGACTCCTGCACGCCGACAACTTTATCCAGCGCGTTTAGCTCATTTAGCGCGTTTAGGCTTTGGTGCTGAAGCACGACTATGCGCTTAACCTCATCCGGTAGCGTGACGTCGCGACCTAGCTGATCGGTTACGACGCGGTCTGCAAAAAGCGAACTCGCGCACAGCGCAAGAGCTAGCGCAAAAGAGTGAAATTTGTTCATGTTTTTCCTTAAGTTTTTAAATTATATTTATTTATAGGCTTGAAATAAGTATTTTTGGCTTATAAATAAATAGAAGTATATTACAAAAACAGCGATGAATTTATTATAAAATTTGAGGGGCGACACTAGTGCCGTTTTCGATAAAATTTAGCAAAACGGCTAGTATGGCGGCTGTGATAAAACTTGAAGTTTTTAAATTTTAAGGCTGCGCTAGAGCGATATTTTTGATCCTAGCCCAAGCTGCTAGTTCGCAAAGCGGGATCAAAAGCGCTATCGTAAGCAGCGCGTATGGAGATACCAAACTGTTAAGGGACGAAAAATCGATAAACTGAAGCACTGTGCACATAAAGGCTAAGCCTGAGTAGATGTAGAAAGCACTGTTCTGCGTATCTTTGCCGAGCAGATAGTACGCAACGCCGAGCATAAGCCAAAAGTAGATAATAAGAATGGAGTCTATGGCGAGAAATATCGCAAGAGGCGTGCCTTGCGTATTTAAAAAATTATTTGCGACCGCTCCGATTACAGAATAAGCATTGTCGACAAAAGAGCCTCCAATCTGCGCCGCGGCATAATCTACCGCGCTAAAGCCGACTTGACTTACCGAACACAATACCATAGATAGCCATAAAATCGCTAGTAGCGCCGCCGCGATTAGCGCGGAGGAAGTTCTCGTAAAAAGTTTGCTTGGGGAGAGTTTGGAAATTTGTCTAGCGGCAAGAAGCCTAAAGATCATCTATGCGAGAAATATAAGGCAAGCTAAAAACACGGCGGCCAAAAATCCAGCCAGCGAGATACGGCCACAAAATTCGCACAAGATCCAAATAGACATACAGCCGCCGATTAGTAAAATATTAGAAGCTATGCCGCGGAATTTTATCTCTGTCAGAGGTTACTGATCCATCTTTGCGCCTTTGGATTTTCTTTAAATTTGGTAGTTGATTTTATTTGCCGATCGGCTATAAAAAGGAGGGCTAAATTTAGCCCTCGATGTAGTTTTTGAGTTTTCTACCGACTTTTGGGTGTTTTAGTTTTTTGATAGCAGAGCTTTCGATCTGGCGCACGCGCTCGCGGGTTACGTTTAGCTCCTTGCCGATCTCTTCTAGCGTGCGGTCGCTCTCGTCGTCGAGCAGGCCGAACCTCATCCTGATGACGGCTTTTTCGCGCTCGTTTAGCTGGTCTAGGACCTCGTCTATCTGCTCTTTTAGGTCGTTTTTTAGGATGTGATCCATCGGGCTTAGCGAGCTTCTATCCTCGACGAAATCCCCGAATTTACCGTCCTCTTCGTTGCCGATAGGGGCTTCTAGGCTGATAGGCTCTTTCGTGATTTTGATAACCTGTTTTACCTTGTCTACGCTTAGTCCGACCTCTTGCGCGATGACGCTCACATCAGGCTCTTTGCCCTCTTCTTGGAGGTATTTGCGATTAATTTTGTTGATACGGTTTATCGTTTCTATCATGTGGATAGGGATACGTATCGTGCGGGCTTGATCGGCGATAGCGCGGCTGATGGCTTGGCGTATCCACCACGTCGCATAGGTCGAAAATTTATACCCTTTTTTATACTCAAATTTATCAACCGCTTTCATCAGTCCGATGTTGCCTTCTTGGATAAGGTCCAAAAACGGTAAGCCGCGGTTTGTGTAGCGCTTGGCTATGCTCACGACTAAACGCAAATTTGACTTTGCCATCCTAGCTTTTGCTTCGTCGGATATCTTTTTACCGCGTTTGATTTGCTCTAATATTTCTTTTAAAAGTATCGGATCGAGATTAAAACCGCTCTTGCTCGCCTCCTTGGTCGCAAACAGTTTTTTGATCTCCACATAGGTCGAAACCATCGTAGCTTCGGGTACTCTAGCGATGATGTCATCTTTGCTTAGCTTGATGATATCTTTTAAGATCGACTTGTGATTTTTCTTTAATTCGTCACTAAACATCGGCAATTTATATTCAAGTCTTTTTAATTCTCTATCAAATTCGTCGTCGCTCTTTAGTGCCGTTTCCATTGATTTTACGATCTCGGTTATGAGCTTGCTGGTAGGTCCTAGGTCCATTAGCTTGTCTTTTAGGATTTTCTTTTTAAAGGCAAGCGTTATCTTTGCCAAAAACTCATCCTCGGTTTCGACTTCGTTTTGTTTATTTGCCGTTTTTAGCCACTCTTTTTTAGCTTTTTCGAGCGCTCTAAAGCTCTCGATTACCTTTTCGGCTCGCTTATCGTCTTTTTTACTATTTTTTTTAGGCTTGGCTTCTTTTTCCTCACTCTCATCGCCTTCGTCCTCTATCTCTTCGTTTTCTTCCTCTTCTTCGGCCTCTTCGCTGCCTTCCTCACCCTCGTCGTCGAAGCTTCTAAAAAGCTCTTTTACGCGGCGTTCGCGGTTGATGAGCGGTTCTTTGTAGTCAAGAATAAAGTCGATAAGGTAGGGCACCGAGCAAAATGCGTCAATGATGATATCTTCGCCAAGCTCGATTTTTTTGCTGATTTCTACTTCTTCTTCTTTGGTTAGTAGTGCGATTTGACCCATTTCGCGTAGGTACATGCGCACTGGGCTATCCGAGCGCGACCACTCGAGCAGATCGGTTTCGCTAGCGAGGTCAAATTCTTCCTCTAGATTGTCGTCGGCTAGTTTGGCTAGCTCCTCGCGGCGCTTTTTAGCGTCTTCGATGTTGCGCATTTTAGCGATTTCAGCCGAGGTGATGAGTTGTATTTTATTTGCTTTAGCTAGCGACTCTATCTTTTTTGCTATCGCCGCGGTCGGCGCTTTGTCTAGGAATTTAACTAGTTTTTCGTAAGTGATATAGCTGTCTCTTATACACATCTGACGCTGCCGACGATCTTACGCGT
>CAUUAH010000116.1:0-5774 GCA_963542985.1 uncultured Campylobacter sp.
TAATTATCACGGCCACCAAAACTAATAAAAGCTGTAAAAATTCCATCTTTTCTCATTATCTGTAATATTTACGAATTTAATTTTATCCCAAAAAAACATAAAGTATTTATTATTTTTATAATTTAAGTCGTTTCGGTAAATTAGCCAAAAAGTCGTCAAATTTATAAATTCCGCTTCCAAACTCGCTCAAATTTATATTATTTTTTGCATTTGGGTGCTAAATTTGAGCTCAAATTTGCCGTAAATTCGGCACTTAAAAATCAAAAAAGGCAAAAAAATGATAACCGCAAAGGCTCTTTACGCATCCGCGCGCCTTAGATCGCTACCCCTTAGCGTCTCGGGCGTATTGCTCGGTAGCGGCGCGGCGTACGGTGCGGGCGCGTTTAGAGCGGATATTTTCGCACTGGCGCTGCTTACGACACTACTGTTTCAGGTGCTCAGCGACTACGCTAACGACTATGGCGATGCGGTGAAAGGCACCGACGACGAGGGCAGACTGGGGCCGCGCCGCGCGATCCAAACAGGGCAGATGAGCGCGACTGAGATGAAGCGCGTTATCATTGCTGCGGCGCTGCTTTCTGCGCTTTGTAGCCTCGCGCTAAGCGTTTTGGCATTCGGCGAGCGGTTTTATCTCGTGCTACTATTTTTAGCACTAGGCAGTGCGTCGATATACGCGGCGATCCGCTACACCGTGGGCGCCGGCGCATACGGATATAAGGGACTTGGCGACGTTTTCGTGTTTTTGTTTTTTGGGCTACTTAGCGTGCTGGGCTCGTACTTTTTATACGCGCGTTCGCTCGATGCGGCGCTGCTGCTGCCTGCGTGCGCGTGCGGGATGCTAAGCACGGCGGTGCTAAATTTAAATAATATGCGCGACGTACAAAACGATGCGCTCAAAGGCAAGCGCACGATCCCCGTGCGTATCGGATTGCGCGCAGCTAAGCTCTATCACTATGCGCTGATCGCGGGTGGAGCGAGCCTGATGCTCTGCTACTCGCTTTTGCGCGGAGATTCAGGCGTAAAACTACTCTACATAGCTAGCTTTGTGCCGCTTATTCGGCATTTCTTTTTCGTCTTAAAAGTGCGGGAGTGTCGCGACTTCGACGGGCAGCTAAAGGTCGTCGCGCTCTGCACGTTTGCGATGTCGGCGCTATTTTTCGTCGGGGAAATTTTGGGATAAATTTAGCCTGATCGTTCTTAGCCTGCGATCAGCGGACGGCAAAAAAGTAATTCAAATTTTTCTCAAAATGCCGCGGAAAAGTCATATATTTACTTTTTTAAAATACACTTTCAAACCTAAATCACAAGGAGAAAAAATGAAAAAACTAATCAAATTTTCGCTAGCAGTAGCACTAGCAGCAAGCTTCGCAAACGCCGCGGTATACGAGATCGACCCGGCACACAGCAACGTCGGCTTTAAGATCAAGCACCTAAGCATCTCAAAAGTCAGCGGAAATTTCGGCAAATTTAACGCCGTGATCGACTACGACAAAAACGCCAAGGAGCTAAAAGCGCTCGAGGCCACGATCGAAACTGCCTCGGTAAATACGCAAAACGACAAGCGCGACGAGCACCTACGCAGCGCGGATTTTTTCAATGCGGCCAAATTTGACAAAATCACCTACAAAATGGTCAAATTTGAAAAAGAAAGCGATACCGAAGGCAAGGTCGTAGGCACGCTCACGATGCACGGCGTCACTAAGCCCGTGGTGCTAAAATTCGAGCTTGGTGGCTTTACTGCGGATAAAAACGGCAAGGAAAAAATCGGCTTTAGCCTAGAGGGCGAGACGAAACGCAAGCTCTTTGAGATCGGGCTGGATACCTCGGAGATCACGCTATCTGACAAAGTCGAGCTAGAAATCGAGATCGAAGCGAAGGAAAAATAAACCTGTAGCAAACTCAACCAAAGCCTGTTTTTCAGGCTTTGGCTTGTTAAATTTTGGATTTTTGACCTAGATTTTTGTAAATTTAGGCTCGCGCTACTACTCGGCGCAAAATCCGCGAAACCGCCGCACTAAAAGGCAAATTTACAGCAAAATGTAAATCGTCCGCCCAGGCTCGCAAATCATACCGAGCGGTCAAGCACGACCAGGCCAGCAAACCGATAAATCGCCGACCCAGTCGCCGTATCAAAGCGTAAATTTACCCTTTACGCCCTAGCAAATATAGCCTCAAAGCCTGCTGGGCAGTCATTTTGAGGTTGCGCGTCGCGGTTTGCTTATCCATCGCCTCCTCTAGGCTCACAGGCTCGTTTAATACGCTAAAAAACGCGTCGATGCCATTTTCGTTACAGCCGCCGGCGCACGGCGCCACGCTGCCCGCTAGCGCGATGATCGGCTTGCCGTATTTTTTGGCGATCTTGGCCACTCCGGTCGGGGTCTTGCCCATCGAGCTTTGAAAGTCCAGTCGCCCCTCGCCGGTGATGATCAGATCGGCGTTTTTTACGTCCTCTTCGAGGCGGATCTCCTCCATGATGATGTCGATGCCAGGCTTTAGTTTGGCGTTTAGGTAGCTCACAAACCCGTACCCCAGGCCGCCCGCTGCGCCTGCGCCCTTGAAGTTCCAAAATTCGCTCGAAAAGTGCTCGCTAGTCGCACTCGCAAAGCTAATAAGCCCCGCATCCAGGTCCTTTACCATCTGCTCGTCCGCGCCCTTTTGCGGGCCGTAAACATAGGCCGCGCCATTTTTGCCAAAGAGCGGATTATCCACGTCGCAAGCTACGAGGAATTCGCACTCTTGTAGCTCGGACGCTACGTTTTTGTTTGAGATCTTGGTGATTTTTATGAGGTTTTCGCCTTTGCCGTCGAGCAGCTCGCCGTTTTCGTCAAAAAATTCGTATCCAAGCGCGCTTAGCATGCCCGTACCCGCGTCGTTCGTAGCACTGCCGCCGATACCCACGATAAATTTACGCGCGCCCTTGCTAATAGCATGCAAAATCATCTGCCCAAAGCCGTAGGTGCTAGTTTTCATCGGGTTTCGGCGCTCTTTTTCCACTAGCATGAGTCCGCTAGAAGACGCCATCTCTAGGATGCCCAACTCGCCTGCTAGCGCGTATCTGGCGGGGATCTTTTCACCGAGAGGATTTTGCACGATGACGTCGATAAACTCGCCGTTTAGCGCGTCCGCTAGCGCCACCACACTACCCTCGCCGCCGTCCGCGATGGGCTTAACCACCACCTCATCCACTTCACCCCCTAAGGCCTCGATGCCCTCTTTTACGGCGTTGCCGGCCTCGAGGGAGCTCAAAGAGCCCTTGAAAGAGTCGATTGCTATTAGTATTTTCATCTGTTTTCCTTTTTGGCAAGGCTTGTCTTTTGAGCGCTTTTTGCGGAGCTGGATAAAATTTAGCTCGGCAGACTATATGTCTAGCCTATGCTAAATTTTATCTGTACAACCCCAAAAAATCATCTCAAAATACTTCGCCTTGATTTCTTATAATCAAATTTTAAATTTGCAAATTTTACCCACCGAGACCCGTATCTTGAAAATGCAAATTTAACTCTACTAAAATTTATAAAACCTGGCGACGCTTTGCGTCGGCAAAGCGTCGCCACCTATAACGTGCAGTGGAGTTGGTGGGGTTTCTGCGTCGCTACGCTAGCAGTTGCAAGCAGACGGGGGCGGGTCTGCCTTCGGCAGTTGCGAGTGCGTAGCACGACGCAAAGGAAAAGGGCGCTCTACTTCGCTTTGCTCGTAGCTGCAAGCAGACCGTAAGTAGTACCCCCTTCCGCCGCCCAAGAAAAGCTAGAATTTACCATTCCACTGCCCCGCAATAGCAAATTCAACCCCAAATTTAACCGTCAAATTTACAGTAAAATCAGCGACGCCACCCAAACCGTCGCCATGCCGACGATACCCATGATAAAAGTAAGCATCGTCTGGGTCTTGTAGCCCTGCTCCGGCGACATCTTGCTAAAGTTCGTAACGACCCAAAAATAGCTATCGTTAGCATGCGAAACCGTCATCGCGCCCGCAGCTATTGCCATCACCGTTAGCACCGCGCCCATCTCGCTAGTTAGCCCCAGCGCGCTCATCATCGAGCCGCTATCGGTGAAAAGCCCCATAATAGAAGCCGTCGTCGTAAGCGCCACGGTAGAGCTGCCCTGAGCAGTCTTGATGATAGCTGAGATAACAAATGGGAAAAATATGCCCACAGTGCCGATGAGATGGGCGTTTGCCTTCATAAACTCGACGAATCCGGCCTTGGCGATGACGTTGCCAAGCACGCCGCCCGCAGCCGTGATGAAAAGGATCGGTCCGACGATCTTTAGCGTTTCGTTGGTCATGAGGTTAAATTCATTAAGCTTGCCCGTTTTAGCCAGCAAGATAACGGCAAATAGCACGCCTACGCCAAGCGCGATGATCGGGTTGCCCAAAAATAAAACGAAATTCGCAAACGAGCCTTTTAGCTTTAGTATCGAGACGACTGAACCCAGCGCCATCAGCAAAATCGGCATAAAAATCGGCGCCAAGCTCAAAAACGCGCAAGGCAGCTTGCCGTGCTCTTTGATGATCTCGTCGTAGCTTTTGCCGACGTCTGCGAGATCCTCTTTTAGGCTCACTTTTGCGCCGACGGTTTTAGCAAAAAGATAGCCCGCGACGAGAACCGGTATCGAAACTACCGCGCCCACGGCGATGACTAGCAGCAGGTTGTGCCCTACGCCCACGAGTCCTGCGGCTGCTATCGGGCCCGGAGTCGGCGGTATAAATACGTGCGAGGTATATAGGCCGCACGAGAGCGCGACAGCCATTGCTACGGGGTTGGCGCCGATTTTTTCCTTTATCGCGCGGCGGATCGGATCGAGTACGACGAAACCGCTATCGCAAAAGACCGGGATACCAACGATCCAGCCCATAATGAGCATGGCTAGCTCAGGGCGCTTGTCGCCTACGCAGCGCACGACCATGTCGGCTAGCTTTAGCGCCGCGCCCGTCTTTTCCAGCGCCATACCGATGAGCGCGCCCAGGATGATGACGATGCCTATGCTTTTAAATATCCCGCTAAATCCCTCTCCGATGATCGCGGGAACCTTGACCAGGTCAATGCCCGCGACGACGGCTAGAGCTAGCGAAACGAGCATGATCGCTATAAAGGGGTGAACCCCGAACTTAGAAATCAGCACGATCATAACGACGACCGCGATGACGAAGCAGACGATGAGAGCAATACCGCTCATAACAGCTCCTTTCGGATAAAATTTTTGTCTAGCGCAATATTACCGAAATTTGTTTTTAAAATATCTAAATTAGATTTGAAATTTTAGTTTCATTTTATGTAGCGCAGGCCGAATTTGACGACTCGGCAGCGATTGATTTGGAGCGTTTACGAGTGTAAATTTGACGCTGGTTTTTATGGGGCTTTGGCTACTATCTACGGCATCAAAAACTAAAATTTGGCAAACAAGCCGTACTTATCCGCCAAAAGATAAAGTCCTAAAAATAGCGCGGCGTATAAAACAGTTTTAAATATTTTTAGCAAGGCATGCAAATTTGATCCTTTTTGTTTCGTTAAATTTGCGAAATCTTAGCCAAAGGGCGGTTAAATTTGAGTGAAATTTGGGGGCAAAATCTGAAAAAGCGAGGAAAATAAATCAAGGCAAATTCGGCTAAATTTAAAAGCCAAATTTAAAAACGCGGCGAAGGCTCAAATTTAACCCTCGCCGCAAGAAATTATCGGTGCAAATTTACACGCCCAAAGCTCGGCGCACAAAAATCAAATTTATCTCTGTCTCTTATACACATCTTACGCTGCCGACGATCTTACGCGTGTAGAT
>CAUUAH010000117.1:0-5767 GCA_963542985.1 uncultured Campylobacter sp.
CACGCGTAAGATCGTCGGCAGCGTCAGATGTGTATAAGAGACAGGCATCATTCTATACGAGATACTTGGAGAATAATAATGTTTTTGGCGGCTATTATGGTTTTAACCCTGGCGAGACAAGTGGAAGCTATTCTGATAATAGCGTTACGTGGAATGCTACTCCTGCCAATATGGCTAAAAATAGTAGACTCGGAATTCGGATACACGGCGGATTAAATCAATCGATAAGAAACAAAAATGCCTCTAATAATAAAGTATATATCAACGGCGGAGATAGGATACAGTCGGTTTATGGTGGTTCTGCAAAAACAGGGGACGATAGTGCTTCAAATTTTGTAACAATAAGTAATGGCAAGATAAGTCAAGATGTTGTAGGCGGACATAGTATTGGAGGTGTGGCTAGTTTAAATTCTGTAACTATAGATGGCGGAACGATAGGTGAAGACGTTATGGGCGGCCATGCCGAAAATGGCGGTAAAGCAAACGGCAATAT
The DNA here is from genome assembly GCA_963542985.1 of uncultured Campylobacter sp. Classification (GTDB taxonomy): domain Bacteria; phylum Campylobacterota; class Campylobacteria; order Campylobacterales; family Campylobacteraceae; genus Campylobacter_A. Next base: position 494 of record CAUUAH010000117.1, read on the forward strand.
CGTAACCATAAAAGGCGGTACGATAAAAGGGCAAATTTACGGTGGAAAAGGCAGTGGCGGCAATGTAGATAATATAGTAAATTTAGATGCAAGTTTGTTGAGCTTGCAGACTATTTACGGCGGCAACTCTATATCTAGCGAATTTGCTAAAACCACAAAAGGAAATACTTTAAATATTCGCGGCAAAAATATAGAGGCTGGAAATATCGTAAATTTTGAATATGTTAATTTTTACCTACCTTCAGACGTGAGAGCTGGCGATACTATTTTAAATTTAAGCGGTAAAATAGGCAATCAGAATAAAAATACCGACTTGACGCGTTCGCTTTTAGCTGTAACCATGGGGGCGGAAAATAATAATCTCAATGTGAACGACAGGATAACTTTAATTTCAAATCCGCATGGTATTTTGTATCCAATAGAGCTTGCGGATAAAATAAAAAATCATAATGAAAATTTACAAGCTATAGCCGGAATATCAACCATATATGAGTTTAATCTACAAAAAGATGGTAGCGATTTGACTGCTCAAGGAAATAATTTGTATGCGGTAGTTGCTAAAAAAGTTAGTCCGCTAAGCCCCCATAACGGCAGTAACGAGCAAAAACTTATAGATACCGTGCAAAAAAGCACATTAGAGCCGACCGTTGGCGCTATAGCCATCATCAATCAAAGCTCTGAAGTCGTTTCAAATATAGACCTTAGCGGCGCAGCCGACAGTGATAAATTAAATGGCGGCGTGGTAACGGGAGCCGCCATATCTAATACTAGACACAATTCAGGCTCGCACGTGGATGTAAAATCAGTATCATTTGCTGTGGGGGTTGCGAAAGAATTCAAAGACGTCGTTACGGGAGCATTTTTAGAATTTGGAGGCGGAAATTATGATACTTTTAATGAATATAGCGGTGCTTTTGGCGGAAGAAGTGTAGGCGACATTAAAGGCGATGGAAAGATGCATTATTATGGCATAGGGCTTCTTGGTAAAGCAAGCTTGCCCGCAAATTTCTATACTGAAGCTACCGTAAAGATGGGTAAAATAAAAACCGATTACGAAACGGTATTGCCTAACGGCGTAAAGGTTGACTATGATGTATCAAGGAGCTACTACGGCGGACATGTGGGGTTAGGTAAAATATTTGAAATAACTGATTTTTCAAATATTGACATATATTCTAAAGTATTTTTTACTAGAGTCGGCAAAAAGCAAGTCGAACTAAATAGCGAAAGGATATTGCTAGGGGAAAGTGACTCGTTAAAAGCTAAAATAGGTTTTAAATTTTCTCAGGACATAAATGATGATATTCTTTGGTTTGCTGGCCTAGCATACGATAGCGAATTTAAGGGGAAATCAAACGGCTATAATCTAACGTATGGCACGGATATTATTTCGCCTTCTATGAAAGGTAACACCGGCACGGCCGAGTTTGGATTAAAATTTAAAACACAAAAAGGATTTGAGACAAATTTGAAATTTGAAGGCATGGTTGGTAAAAGAGAAGGTGTTGCCGCTGCGGCTGAGATTATGTATAAATTTTAAATTAATTTCTTTACTTCAAGGCGTCTATATAGAGCCTTGAAGTAAAATCTTTGTATTTATGTGAGCTTGGGTTATGTAAACTTACATCCACTCCAAAACCTGCGTGATATCGCCTGCGACGAAGCATTTTAGCCCTTGCGCGTCAAGCGGCTTAGAGGGCACGATCGCGTTTTTAAATTTCTGCGTTTTGGCCTCTTTTAGGCGCTGATCGAGGTTAAATATCTCGCGAATCTCGCCGTTTAGGCTAAGTTCGCCCATAAATACGCTCTCTTTGCTGATCGGACGATTTTTAAAGCTGGAAATGATCGCCGCGACTACGGCTAGATCGGCCGCCGTTTCGCCGATCTTGACGCCGCCGCTCACGTTGATGAAAACATCGTAGTGCCCCAGCGGGATCTCTAGCTTGCGCTCAAGCAACGCCAGCAGCATATCTAGGCGGTTTTTATCAAAGCCCGTGGAGCTGCGCTTAGGATATGCGCTCTCGCACACGAGCGCCTGGATCTCGACGCTAAGCGCGCGCGAACCCTCTATCGTGATAGTGATCGCCGAGCCGCTAGTAGCCTTGCCTCGCGTGAAAAATTTACCCGCGACGTCGTTGGCGCTGATTAGCCCGTTTTGGCTCATCTCGAAAATCCCCACTTCGCTAGTCGAGCCGAAGCGGTTTTTAAACCCTCGTAGCATACGCAGCTCGCGGCTGGAGTCCCCCTCAAAATATAGCACCACGTCCACCATGTGCTCCAAGATACGCGGCCCCGCGATCGAGCCGTCCTTCGTGATATGTCCGATGATAAAGACGCAGATATTTTCGTTTTTGGCTAGGCGCATGAGCTCGAAGGTGATCTCGCGCACCTGCGATACGGAGCCTGGCGCAGAGGCGATTTTTTCGCTATAGAGCGTCTGTATGGAGTCGATGACGAGGATTTTATACTCGTTTTTGCGCACTTCGGCGAGGATGTTTTCGAGCAAAATTTCCGTGAGCAAAAACAGCCCGTCTTTTACTGCGTCAAGGCGCTGGGCGCGCATTTTGATCTGGCTTGCGCTCTCTTCGCCGCTTACGTAGAGCGTCTTTTTGCCTTGGGCGGCAAAATTTGATGCGATTTTTAGCAGCAAGGTGCTCTTACCGATGCCGGGGCTTCCGCCGATTAGCACCAGCGAGCCCTCCACGACGCCGCCGCCAAGGACTAAGTCTAATTCGCTATTTTGCGTGCTGATGCGCGTGACTTTTTCGATCTCGATCTCGCTGATTTGCTTTGCGAGACTTGGTTTTGCGGTGCTTTTTGATATCTCTTTTAGCGTTTCTATTTGCTGTGCATTTAGCTCTAAAAAGCTATCCCAAGCCCCGCACTGAGGGCATTTGCCGACCCATTTGCTCTGCTGATTACCGCAGGCTTGACATTCAAACACTGTTTTGATTTTAGCCATATTTTTCCTTTGCGCGATTATACTTTAAAATGTTTAAATTTTACTCCGGCTGCGCGGCTAAATTTCAAATCGAAACACACACGCGCGAAAAATGAGCAAATTTAACTCAAATCAACGAAAATTCAACTTTATCTAAATACAATTTGTCAAATTTAAAACTAAAATGGAGCGAAAATGAAACAAAAGCTTAGCAAAAATCAGTTTTTAGTCATCTCGCTCACGCTTTTTGCCATGTTTTTCGGCGCGGGGAACTTCATCTTTCCGCCGAATTTGGGGCGAGAGGCTGGGCAGAATTTTTACGTCGCGATCATGTTTTTTTGCGCTACTGCGGTGCTTTTACCGGTGCTTGGCGTCGCAGCGATCGCTAGAGCAAAAGGGCTTCAGAGCCTAGTGCGCCGCATAGATCCGGTATTTGCGGTGCTTTTTACGGCGCTTTTATACCTCACGATCGGGCCTCTTTTTGCGATACCTCGCGCGGCGAATATGCCTTTTGATATCGCGGTTAAGCCGTTTATCGCGGCTGAAAATTTGCAAATTTGGCTATTTTTCTACTCGGCGGCGTATTTTGCGTTAAATTATTACGTCTGTATGAATCCGTCAAAACTAGTCGATCTACTCGGCAAATACCTAACTCCGCTGCTTTTGGCGCTTATTTTACTGCTTTTTGGTGCGGGTTTTTTGTTTCCGATCGGCGAGTTCGTCGCTCCTAGCGGAGACTATGCGCAGCGCGCAGCGGCCAAGGGTTTTGTGGAGGGCTATCAGACGATGGATGCGCTGGCGTCGCTGGCGTTTGGTATCATCGTGATAAACGCTATCAGAACCGTGGGCGTAAAAGACGAGCGTCACCTGGTTTCATCGACGATAAAGGCGGGCATGACGGCGGGCGTGATTTTGATGGCGATTTACTTGATGCTGGGCTACTTGGGCGCGACGTCGGCGGAGCTGTTTAAGGACGCGCCGGAGATAAACGGAGCCGAGCTGCTATCTCGCATCAGCGGTCACTACTTCGGCAAGGCGGGCGTTTTGGTGCTGGGTTCGGCGTTTTTCCTAGCTTGCATCACGACGACGCTGGGACTCATCAGCTCTGCTAGCGAGTACTTCGAGGAGCTAACGGGCGGACGCGTCAAATATAAAATTTGGGTCGCGGCGTGGTGTTTGATCGGCTTTGGCGTGGCGAATTTCGGCCTCACGACCATCATCAAGGGCTCGATCCCAGTGCTCATCGCCATCTATCCGATCGCCATCATGCTCATCATCCTTTCGCTCATCAACCCACTGATCGACTCGAGCAAGCTCATCTACCGCACCTGCGTCTACGTCTGTGTGGTCGTCGGCACGATAAACGGCCTTGATATCGCGGGCGTTTCCGTACCGTTAGTGACCGATCTAGTCAAAAAGCTGCCGTTTTACGACTCGATGCTGGGCTGGATAGTGCCTAGCGCAGTCGCATTTGCGGTGACTTACATACTGCATCTCGTACTAGAAAAAAGAGAAAATACTTTTTAACCGCTAGCGGCAAAGCGCCGATTTTTTACTTGCGGCTATAAAATTTAAGTGTATTTGAAAATTTTATAGCCGAGATTTTTAATGACTACATATTTATCGCTATGGTTTTTATTTATAAACGTCAAGGCTCAAATTTAGCTCATCGATTATGCGCAGCAGCTGCGAGATCTCGTCTTTTATGGTCTGCACGTCCGCGAGGCTTGGTGATGAGTCAAAGAGCGAACTCTAGAAACGGTCTTTCGCACCGTTTAAAAAGAGATAAAATTTATCATCCATAAAAGCCGCGCTTAGCGATACGGCACTGCCAAAACCCTGCTTAACCTCGCGTAGGCGTTGCATAAAACTGGGGCTTAAAAGATAGCGCGCTTCTATTTTGTCGTCGGTAAACACGCGAAATTCGTTGTTAAACTCCGTATCGGCCAGCACCTCTTTTTCGCCTATCATTTTCGTGTTCATCGCCTTTTTATCCGCCAAAATCGTCACCCATTTAAAGTTCTTATAAAATTCGCAGACAAAAACCGTACCCTTAAAATCCATATAAATATCAAACATTGCTTTAATCGCCATAAAAGAAATCACGTAGATATTGGTTGAAGTCGCGTATTTTCGTTTCTCGCCGATAGCTTCGCTTAGCTGAAATTTGACGTTATTGTAAACGCCGCTGATGAGATCCTCGCTCCTAAACTCAAGCTCTCTGTAAATTTGAGCTTTCAAAAACTCGTTTCTTGAGATGCCTTTAGCGGGTTCGTAGTTAAATTTACCGTCGATACTTTTGATAACAGCGTTTATAAAAACGTTTTTATAAA
>CAUUAH010000118.1:0-5731 GCA_963542985.1 uncultured Campylobacter sp.
CGCGTAAGATCGTCGGCAGCGTCAGATGTGTATAAGAGACAGCTTTGGGAGGAACTTGAGACCGTCTATCTGATGCCGAGCCTCAAAAACGCCTTTATCTCAAGCTCGATCGTGCGCTCCGTTCTTAGCCACGACGGCGATGTCAGTAAGCTGGTTCCGGGCGAAATTTTAGAAACTTTGAAAGGCTAAATTTGTATATTTTATTTGAAGGTATCGACGGCGCGGGCAAAAGCACGCAGATAGCGCGGCTGGCGGCGGCTTACCCGCAAGCGATCGTAACCAAGGAGCCTGGCGGCACGAAGCTTGGCGAAAATTTGCGCGAGATTTTACTAAAAGAAAATGATCTGGATAAAAGGGCCGAAATTTTGCTATTTTTGGCCGACAGAGCCGAGCATTTCGGTAAAATAATAAAACCCAACTTAGACAAGATGATTTTGAGCGACAGGGGCTTCGTCTCGGGCATGGCCTACGCACTGGCGGGCGGAAATTTTAGCTTTGAGGAGCTTTTAAGCTTAAATAAATTCACCTTGCAAGGAAATTTTCCGCAAAAAATAGTATTTTTTAAAGCGGACGAAAGCACGCTAAGATCGCGCCTATGCTCGCGCGCGCAGATGGACGGCATAGAGGCTCGCGGATTTGATTATCTGCTAAAAGTGCAGGACGCGATGGAGGAAATTTTGCAAAAACTAGACGTCTGCTACGTCACAATAGGCGCCGCCTGGGACGAAGAAAAAATAACGAATTTGATAAAGGAGTTTATAAATGATTAGCGCATTAAGGGGGATGAAGGACGTTTTGCCGCCTCAGTCGGGACTTTACGAGAGGATAATCAAGATCTGCGAAGAGGTCGCGAAAAACTACGGATACGAGTTCGTGCTGGCTCCGCACCTGGAGCAAACGGCGCTTTTTCGCCGCAGTGTCGGGGAGAGTAGCGACATCGTAGGCAAGGAGATGTATCAGTTTGAGGATAAGGGCGGCAACGACGTTTGCCTGCGTCCGGAGGGCACTGCCGGCGTCGTGCGCGCCTTTATCGAGGCTAAATTTGACCGCGCGGGCGGCGTGAGACGATACTTTTACCACGGTTCGATGTTTCGCTACGAGCGCCCGCAAAAAGGACGTTTGCGCGAGTTTCATCAGTTTGGCTGCGAGTGCTTTGGTGAGCCTAGCGTTTATGAGGATGCGAGCGTTATTTTGATGATAAACGAGATTTTCTCGCGCCTAGGTATCAAAACCAAGCTACTTATAAATTCGCTCGGAGACGCCGCTAGCATGGGCGCCTACCGCGAAAAGTTGGTTAAATTTTTAGACGCGCACGAAGGTCAAATTTGCGAGGACTGCAAGCGCAGAAAGCTAACAAACCCTATCCGTGTGCTAGACTGCAAGGTCGAAAGCTGTCAAAAAATCTACGAAAACGCGCCGCTGATAATCGGCAGCCTAAACGACGAATGCGCAGGCGAGTTTAAAAAGCTGCAAGAAATTTTAAGCGACAACGGCGTGGAGTTTGAGATAGATCCAAAACTCGTGCGCGGGCTTGATTACTACTGTAAAACAGCGTTTGAGTTCGTTTCAAACGAGATCGGCGCACAAAGCGCGGTCGCGGGCGGGGGACGCTACGACAGGCTGGTCGAGTACCTAGGCGGCAAGGCTAGCTACGGCGTTGGCTTTGCGATGGGTATCGAGCGCATAATGGAAATCCTGGGTGGCCGCGAGAGCGAGAGTAAAAGAAGCGGCGTATATATCGGCGCGATGGACGCCGATGGCGTGGACGCGGTCTATAAAATAGCGATAAATTTAAGAAAAGGCCTCCAGGTTCTCGTTAGCTACGAGCCTAAAAAACTGCAAAAGCACCTAAATGCGGCCGATAACGCAAACGCTAGAATCTGCCTTTGCGTCGGCGAGGACGAGCTAAAATCGGGCAAAATTTGGCTAAAAGATCTGAGTGAAAAGGCTGAAAAAACGATTGATTTGGCGGATCTGGAGAGTGAGCTTAAAAGGATTTTAAATGTATGATTACGGTTTAAATTTATGGGGAAATAATAACTTTATCGTCGAAAACGGTAAAATTTGCGTCAATACCGGCTCAAAACCCGCCATCATCGATATCGTAAAAAGCATCAGGAGCGAAGGCTACCGAGGCCCGCTGTTGCTGCGCTTCCCTCACCTCATACACAAGCAAATTTCGCAAATTTACAAAAGCTTTGAGAGCGCGAAAAACGAATTCGGCTACAAAGGCAGCTTTAACGCCGTCTATCCGCTAAAAGTAAATCAATACCCGGGCTTTGTGAAAAATCTAGTCCGTCACGGCCAAAAATACGGCTACGGGCTGGAGGCCGGCTCAAAGGCCGAGCTGCTGCTGGTGATGGCGTATAATAATGAAGGCGCGCCGATCACCGTAAACGGCTTTAAGGATAAAGAGATGATAAACATCGGTTTTATCGCGGCTGAAATGGGGCACAACATCACGCTAACGATCGAGGGACTAAACGAGCTTGAGGCTATCATCGCCATCGCAAAAGAGCGTTTCACGCCAAAGCCAAACATCGGCCTGCGCATCAGACTGCACAGCAGCGGATCTGGTATCTGGGCTAAAAGCGGCGGCATAAACTCAAAATTTGGCCTAACGGCGACCGAGCTAATCGAAGCGGTAAATTTGCTAAAAGAGGCAAATTTGCTCGATCGCTTTAATATGATCCACTTTCATATCGGTTCGCAAATCACCGAAATCCACCCGCTAAAAAAGGCTCTAATCGAAGCAGGAAACATCTACGCCGAGCTGCGAAAAATGGGCGCAAAAAACCTAAAAGCCATAAATTTAGGCGGCGGTCTAGCCATAGAGTATTCGCAGTTTAAAGAAAACTCGAGCCGAAACTATACGCTTAGCGAATACGCAAACGACGTGGTCTACCTGCTAAAGACGATGGCGACGCAGCGAAACGAGGTGGAGCCCGATATCTTTATCGAGAGCGGCCGCTTCGTCTCGGCTTCTCATGCCGTGCTAGTAGCGCCCGTTTTGGAGCTCTTTAGTCAGGACTACACCGAGGAAAAGCTCGTGCTAAAAAAGAAAAACCCTCAGCTAATCACCGAGCTAAACGACCTGCTAAGCACGATAAAGCCGTCAAACGCGATAGAGTATCTGCACGATAGTATCGATCATATGGAGAGTATACTCACGCTGTTTGATCTAGGTTACGTCGATCTACAAGACCGATCGAACGCTGAAATTTTAACCCACCTAATTATAAAAAAAGCGGCTAAAATCCTCGGCACCAAACAGCACAACGCCGAGCTCTTAAAGCTGCAAGAGGAAGCACAGGAGCGCTACCTCGTAAACTTCTCGCTATTTCAGTCGTTGCCTGATTTTTGGGGGTTAAAGCAAAATTTCCCTATCATGCCGCTTGACCGCCTAGACGTGCGCCCTACCCGCTCGGCGTCGCTGTGGGATATCACCTGCGATAGCGACGGCGAGATAGGCTTTGACGACGAGGAAAATCCTCTATTTTTACACGACGTGGATGTGGAAAAGGAAGAGTACTTTTTGGGATTTTTCCTAGTCGGAGCGTATCAGGAGGTGCTGGGTATGAAACACAATCTCTTTACCCACCCGACCGAAGCTACTATCGAGATAGATGCCGAGGGGTTTAAGGTGTCGCACCTGCTGGAGAGCCAATCGATCCTTGATATCATGGAGGATCTTGACTACGACATCTACGAGATACAGGACATCCTAAACGAGCGCATCGAAAAGTCAAAACTCGTAACCGACTCGCAACGCAAGCAAATTTTAGGCGAAATGTATCTGTTTTTAAACGATAACGGCTATCTAAAAACTATATCTTAAATTTACAAAAAGGAGTAAAAATGCTATCAAAAAGAGTTCAAGTGCTAGGCGAGAGCCTAACCATCGAAATCAGCACCAAGGCAAAAGAGATGAAAGCCCGCGGCGAGGACGTAATCAGTTTTGGCGCGGGGGAACCGGACTTTGACACGCCCGAGATCATCAAAAACGAAGTAAAATCCGCCCTAGATAAAGGCTGCGGCAAATACACCGCCGTAGCAGGTACGCCCGAGGTGAGAGAGGCGGTCGCCGCAAAGCTAAAGCGCGACAACGGCCTAAACTACGCGCCTAATCAAATCATCACCAACGTCGGCGCTAAGCACTCGCTTTTTAACGTATTTCAGGCGCTAATCGACGAGGGCGACGAGGTCATCGTGCCGAGTCCGTACTGGGTGAGCTACCCGGAGATGGTCAAATTTAGCGGCGGTAAGCCCATTTTTATCGAAACTAGCGAAAAGACCGGCTTTAAAATCACTCCCGATCAGCTAAAGGCGGCGATCACTCCTAGAACTAAAATTTTAGTGTTAAACAGCCCTTGCAACCCGACGGGCGCGATATATAGCCGCAAAGAGCTGGAGGCGCTGGGCGAAGTGCTAAAAGGCACGAAAATCATCGTAGCTAGCGACGAAATGTACGAAAAGCTAAACTACGAGGGCGAATTCGTCGCGACTGCGGCGGTGAGCGAGGATATGTTTAACCGCACGATCACGATAAACGGCCTAAGCAAGTGCGGCGCGATGCCGGGTTGGAGATTTGGCTACATGGCTAGCCCGTTTAAAGAGCTAAACGCCGCCGTAAACAAGCTACAAAGCCAAAGCACGAGCAACATAAACTCCCTAACGCAAGCCGGCGCCATCCCTGCGTTGCTGGGCAAGGCGGACGAGGATATCGCGTATATGAAGGGCGAATTTAAAAAGCGCCGCGACCTGGGCGTTGAGATGATAAACGCTATACCCGGCCTTAGCGTGCTTAAACCTGACGGCGCGTTTTATCTTTTCATTAACTGCTCCGAGGTCGAGCCTGATAGCATGAAATTTTGCAAAGAGCTACTAGAAAAGGCCAAGGTTGCCGTGGTGCCCGGCGTTGGTTTCGGTATGGACGGATACTTTAGGCTATCTTTTGCGACCGATTTGGAGAGTATCAGAAAAGGTATCGCAAGGATCGGCGAATTCGTAAAAAGCTATAAAAAATAGCATAAATTTTGACTCAAATTTGACGCGGCGAGCTGGTTTTGCGGCGTCAAATTTGGGTTTTTCACTTCTGCTAAATTTGACCTCCCTTTCATCTCAAATTTTACCACGTTAAAATTTAAGCCACCTAGGCAAGATTAAAAGCTGTGCCGATAAAAATCTTTACCGCATGCTTTGGTAAAAATTTGCACCAAAAAGTTATTTGAGAAAATCAAAGCGACGAAAACAAAATTTGAAAAACGGCATTGGCTGTAAATAACGGCTTTATGTATTGCGACGTGAATTCAAAAACAACGCAGGAGATTTAACTGATTTTAAGAGGATATTTGTAGTAAGAACTGCAAAAGTGAGTTTTTTAAATACTAATTTTGGGCATTTTGCAAGCGAATAAAATTTACAGACTTCAATCCAAATATTCAAATTTCTGCTCAACGTTCATCATCACTTCGCAGTCGCAGTATCCGCCCTGCTCTTCAAGCCACGCAAGCACGCTCAAAACGTCTTTTACTTCCAAATTTGAGAGGATTTGCTCGGTGAGTTTTAGGCTGTGATCACAGCCCTGCGCGTGAAGCTCGGCGTCCAAAAGCTCGAAAAGCTGTATAAATTTATCCCCTGGCATAGGCAAATTTCGTCTAAACTCGGCTAGTTCTTTTTCTTTTATAGCTGTCTCTTATACACATCTGACGCTGCCGACGATCTTACGCGT
>CAUUAH010000119.1:0-5709 GCA_963542985.1 uncultured Campylobacter sp.
ACGCGTAAGATCGTCGGCAGCGTCAGATGTGTATAAGAGACAGCTCTAAAATTTCGATTGAATTTATCTTGTCGCCTTGCCTGACGCTATCTAGCGTCTTTAGGCTCGGCTCGTCCACGATCTGCCCAAACACCGTATGTACGCCGTCAAGGTGCGGCTGCGCGCTGTGGCAGACGAAAAACTGACTGCCGCCCGTATCGCGTCCGGCGTGCGCCATGGATAGGGTTCCGCGTTTGTGCTTGTGTTTTTGGCCTACGCACTCGCATTTGATGCGCCAGCCCGGTCCGCCGATGCCCGTGCCGTGCGGGCAGCCGCCCTGGATCACGAAATTTGGTATCACGCGGTGGAAATTTAACCCGTCGTAAAAGCCGCTTTTAGCTAGCTGGGCGAAATTTGTCACCGCTTGCGGCGCTTCGTCGCCGTAGAGCTCGAGCTTCATATCGCCCTTTTCCGTGTGGATTACGGCAAATTTGAGCTTAGCAAGCTCGGCCGCGTCGATGTCGTAGATTTTTAGTTCGTCGTTTCTCATTTCGTTCCTTAAATTTATTCGATATTTGTATAAACCGCTTGCACGTCGTCGTCTTCTTCGAGCTTATCAAGGAGCTTTTCTAGCTCGTTCATTTGCTCTTCGTCTAGACTTACGGGCGAGTTTGCGATGTATTGCAGGCTAGCTTTTTTGGCCTCTAGTCCTAGCTTTTCGATACCTTCGCTAAGCGTGCCAAAGCTTGCGTAATCGCCGTAGATATAAAGCACGCCGTCTTCTTCCTCGATCTCGGTTAGACCAAAGTCGATGAGCTCTAGCTCGATCTCGTCAAGCTCCTTTGCGGGCATATCAAGCTCAAAAACGCTCTTTCTCGTAAACATGAAATTTAGGCTTCCGCTAGGCAAAATTTCGCCGCCGTTTTTGCTAAATATCGCCTTGACGTTTGCGACCGTGCGAGTCGGGTTGTCAGTAGCGCACTCGACGATGATTTGCACGCCGTGAGCGCCCTTGCCGTCGTAAAAGATAGTTTTGATATCTGCGCTATCCTTGCCGCTGGCGCGTTTTATCGCCGCGTCGATGTTATCTTTTGGCATATTTTGCGCTTTGGCCGCTGCTATCGCGGCGCGAAGTTTCGGGTTCATATCAGGTTCGGTGCCGCCCTCTTTAGCCGCTACGGTTATGGCTTTTGCGAGTTTTGGAAAAACCTTACTCATCTTGTCCCAGCGCGCTTCCTTCGCAGCGCGCCTATATTCAAACGCTCGTCCCATTTCGTTCCTTTAAAAATTTTTGCCCAATTATATCTAAAAAAATTTTGCATTTTTTTAAAAACGCGAGGTTTTGAGCGTATTAGCAAAAAATTTAGCTTTAAGTCCTATAATCCGCGTATGATTTTAAATGCCCGAAAAGACGACGCCGCACGCTGCATAGAGCTGTTAAATTTAGCCATGGAGGATATCGCTTTTACGCTTAGCGGCGTGAGCGATCCCGTTAAGAGCGATGAAATTTTGCATAAATTTTTTAGAAGCGAGATAAACCGCCTAAGCTATAACAACGTTTTTGTTTTTAAATTTGACGGCGAGATCGCGGGGGCGATTTGCGCTTACGACGGAGGCGAGATCGAAACGCTAGATGGGCCCATTAGGACGCATTTGCAGATGCTTGGCTCAAACGAAGTTCCGCAGACGGAGTGCTTCGCGGACGAGCTATACATAGATAGTCTTGCAGTGGACGAGAGATTTCGCGGACGAGGTATCGCAAAAGAGCTGATCAAATTTGTCTTTACCCTAGCACCGAAACGAAATATCAAAAAAGTAGCTCTCATCGTCGATGAAAAAAAGCCTAAAACCATGGCTTTTTACGAGCGTTTGGGTTTTGAGACCGACTGCGAAATGATCATAAATTCTCACAAATACTACCATATGATAAAGGAGATAAGATGACTAAATTTAAGGTTGCTAATATCCACTGCGAAAACTGCGCAAACACCATAAAAAACGCTCTTGGCGACGAATACGGCGAGATAAATGTCGATCTTGGCGTAGAGCCGAGGGTCGTGAGCGTAAATTTAGACGGTAAAGACGAGGCGAAATTTAAAGAGGAGCTGGATGATTTGGGATTTAGCGTCATAGAGAAAATTTGATGCAAAATATCAAACTAAATATCGCGGGCATGACCTGCGTAAACTGCTCAAACGCCATCGAGCGCGTAACTAAAAAGATAGCCGGCGTGCTAGACGCAAAGGTTAGTTTCGCAAACGGCTCGGGTGAATTTATCGTCGAAAACGCCGAAGTGCAAGTCGCGATAGAAGAAAAGATAAAAAAACTAGGCTACGGCGTGGCAAAGGATTTGACGGAATTTGAAGCCAAACGCGAGAAACATATCTTAAATTTACGCCGAAATTTCCTGGCCGCTGCAGCTTTTAGCGCGGTAATCATGGCGCTTGAGATGAGCGAGCAGCCAAGCGCGGCAAAATCGGCTATCATGCTAGCACTCGCCTTTATCACGATAGCTACGTGCGGGCGGGACTTTTTCGTCCATGCTTACGGCGCGCTAAAAAATAAAAACTTCGACATGAACGTACTCGTCGCGCTGGGAACAAGCACGGCGTTTGCGTATTCGCTGGGAGTTTTTATCGCGGGCGATCGCTTGCCCGAAAACATGCGCCACCTCTACGTATCGGGTGCAGCTATGATAACGGCTTTCGTGCTGCTGGGTAAATTTTTAGAAGAGCGCTCAAAAACCCGCGCTGGGGATTATATAAAATCGCTCATGAATATGTCGCCAAAGACCGCTCTCGTACTACAAAAAGACGGTAGCGCGCTGGAAGTAGACGCCGCGAGCCTAAAAATAGGCGACATCGCGGTCGTAAAGAGCGGCTACGCGGTGCCTTGCGACGGAGTCGTGATAAACGGCGGCGCGGAGATCGATACCTCGATGCTAACGGGCGAGAGCTTGCCCGTCTATAAAAAACAAGGCGACGAGGTCAATGCGGGAACGATAAATTTAAACGGCTACATCAACGTAAAGGTTACAAAGCTTGCTAGCCAGACGCTTTTGTCGCAAATTTTAGAGCTTTTAAGCGATGCGTCGAGCAAAAAGATGCCTATTAGCCGCTTTGCCGACCGCGTGGCAAATATCTTCGTGCCTAGCGTGATAGCTATCGCCGTCGTTACGTTTTTTGCGTGGTTTGCGATTACGGGAAATGCGCTACAAGGCGTGCTAAGCGCGGTTTGCGTGCTGATTATCTCGTGTCCTTGCGCGCTGGGGTTAGCTACTCCGATAGCTATCGTCTCCTCGCTATCTCTGGGCGCTAAAAACGGAATCCTGATCAAAAATCCCGAAGTTTTAGAGGTTCTTGGCGGCGTGAGATACGCGGTATTTGACAAAACCGGAACGCTAACCAAGGGCGAAATTTCAGTAAATTTTACCGATATAAACGATGAAAATTTAGCCAAAATCGCCGCACTAGAGGCCAAAAGCTCGCATCCGATATCTGCTGCGATCGTTAGATACGCAAGCGAGCTGGGGCTTAAAATTTTAGGCGACGAAAAGGGTTTTGAAAATATCGCGGGACGCGGCGTAAAGAGCGACGATGATAGCGTGATAGCGGGTAATGAGGCTTTTTTAGCCGAGCTTGGCGTAGAAATAAGCGCGCAGGCTAAAGAGCAAATCGCCAAAGCGCAAAACGAAGGAAACGGCGTGGTGCTCGCTGCCGTGGATAAAATTTACGTAGGATTTATCGCGCTTAGCGACACGGTAAAAGAGGACGCCGCGCAGGCTATGCAAAGTCTAAAAGACATCGGTATAACGCCCGTAATGCTAACCGGAGATAATGCCTTCACCGCTAAAAACGTAGCAGGCAAGCTAGGCGTAGAAAAGGTCTTTGCCGGCATGTTGCCTAATGAAAAATTTGAAACCATAAAACGCCTGCAAGAAGAGGGTGCGGTGCTATTTGTCGGCGACGGTATCAACGACGCCGCACCGCTAAAGCAAGCAAATGCGGGTATCGCGATGAGTAGCGGTGCGGATATCGCAAAAGAAGCCGGCGACGTAGTGCTAGTAAAAAACGATCTAAAAAGCGCAGTATCTACGATAAATTTAGCCAACGAGACGATGAAAACGATAAAGCAAAATTTGTTTTGGGCGTTTGTTTATAACGCCGTTTGTATCCCGGTTGCGGCAGGAGTTTTGGCGCCTTTGGGGCTCATGCTAACGCCCGTTTACGGAGCTGCGGCGATGTGCTTTAGCTCGGTCACGGTCGTGTTAAATTCGATCAGATTACGATTTAAGCAAATCTAAAATTTAGCCTAAATTTTGTAAAATTCCGCAAAAAACAAAAAAGGAAAAAGATGAATTTAGGTAAATTTTACGCCGTGATTGCAAGGATATTTGCGTTAAATTTCGCTCTGCCGCCGAGTGCAAAGCTTTTTAGCGAGCTAAATAAAAATCCAAAATGGATAATAACAAACGATAGCGAAGCAAACGCCAATGGGCGCGAGCTATACGAAGAGTCGCTAAAAACCGAGAGCATCGAAGAGATCGCAAAGGACTTTGCAAATTTGAAAAAATATTTTAACGCGGAGTTTTTTTTCGAGGGTGATAAGGCGCGCCTTGAAGGTTTTTATAAAAAGTGCAAATTTAGCCCAAATTTAAACGCCAGCACGCTTGATAGCCTAACGAACGAGCTTTCGTTTTTCTCCTCCGTCGTCGAGCTAAAACAAGACGAACAGACGAAGGAAATTTTAGGCGTTTTGCTAAGCTCCTATCTGCTACCGTACGCTAAAAAGCTAGCTCCAGTCCTGCAAAATGAAGCGAAAAGTAAATTTTACCGCGCTATGGGCTATCTTTTCGAGGATTTTGCGAACGGGATAGAGAATACGCTAAAAGTTAAAGTCGTACCTAGATGAGTTGGTGGAACGACTTTTATATAAATTTCGACCCGGTCGCGTTTGAGCTATTTGGCATCAAGGTGCACTGGTACGGGATAATGTACGTCCTAGCGCTGCTCGTGGCGCTCGGGGTGGCCAAATTTATCGTCAAGCGCGATAACGTGCAAATCTCAAATTCGCTGCTTGATAACTATTTCTTTTGGGTGGAAATCGGCGTAATACTGGGCGCGAGGCTCGGCTACATCGTCATTTACGATCCAAATACCGCTTATTATCTAACTCACCCTTGGCAGATTTTTAATCCCTTTCATAACGGCGAATTCGTCGGTATCCGAGGTATGAGCTATCACGGCGCGGTGGTCGGGTTTTTGATAGCTACGTGGGCTTTTTGCCGTAAATTTAAGCAAAATTTGTGGCAGCTTTTAGACCTCGTCGCGCTTAGCATTCCGCTTGGATATTTTTTCGGTCGCATAGGAAATTTTTTAAATCAAGAGCTTTTCGGTCGTATCACGGACGTCTCATGGGCGATCAACGTCGCGGGGCAGATGCGCCATCCATCGCAAATTTACGAAGCCGTTTTAGAAGGGCTCGCTGTTTTTGCCATCCTTTTTGTTTATAGAAAATTTAAAAAATTTGACGGCGAACTCATCGCTCTTTATGCCGTGCTTTATACCTTTGCCAGATTTGTCTGTGAGTTCTTTAGAGAGCCTGATTTCGGTATCGGCTTTGTATTTTTAAATTTATCTATGGGGCAGATACTATCCTTTTTAATGTTTGCGTGCGGCATTTTCCCTGTCTCTTATACACATCTCCGAGCCCACGAGACTATCGCTCATC
>CAUUAH010000120.1:0-5695 GCA_963542985.1 uncultured Campylobacter sp.
AGAGACAGGCATTTATGTATGATTGCGTTCTTATTTCAACAAAAGGAACGATATGAAAAAACTTTTTTTAAAAGCGCTGTTAGTGCTTTTTGCGGTATTTTCGGCAACCCAAGCGGCGGCCGAAACTAAGGTCATAAAAGACGTCTTGGGTCGCGAGGTAAAGGTAAATTTGCCCGTTAAACGCATAGCTTTGGGCTTTTACTACACCGACTTTTTAGCCGTCGGCGGCACCAAGGCTTTAGATAAAGTCGTGGGCTTTTCAAAAGAGGTTTGGACGGACTGGACGCCTGCTAGTTGGGACCTATATAGCAAAGCCCTACCGCAGCTAAATAAGCTTGCGGACTTCGGCGAGGTAGAGGTCGGTACATTCTCGGTAGAAAAAGTTATCTCTCTAAAACCCGATTTGCTAATACTCGCATCTTGGCAGTATAACGTACTAGAGCCTGATTTAAAGCCCCTAACCGATCTAAATATCCCAATCGTCGTGCTTGATTATAACCGCGAGAAGGTTGAGCTTCACGTAAAAAGCACTAAAATTTTAGGCGAAATTTTAGGCGAGGAAAAAAGAGCGGACGAGATCTCTAAACTATACGAAGACACCGTAAAAGAAGTGGGCGACCGCATCGCAAAAGCAAATTTGCCTAAACCTAAAATTTACATAGAATTCGGCCGCGGCGGTCCTGACGACACAGGGATAACCTACGGTAAAGATATGTGGGGTTCGCTGATAGATTTAGCCGGCGGAGATAATATCGCAGCCGATCTAGTCGAGCAGTGGGCACCCATCAACGCCGAGCAAGTCATAGCCGCAAAACCCGACGTTATAATGATAACAGGCCGCGAAACCGAACTAAAAAAAGAACCGACCGCGATGGTAATGGGCATAAATATAGATAAAGCCGAAGCGTTAAAAAGACTGGACGGATTTAAAAAACGCGTCGGTTGGTCGGAGCTTCCGGCTATCAAAAATAACCGCCTATACGGCCTATATATGGGCGCATCAAGAACACTTGCGGATATGGCGATGGTGCAATATATCGCAAAAGCTTTGTATCCGCAGCTATTTAAAGACGTAGATCCGATAAAGACCTACGTTGATTTTCATAAAAAGTACTTGCCCGTCGTTCCCGTCGGAACTATAGCCATCCAAGCGGACGAAAAATGAATAAAATAAGCTCCGAAGAGGTCGTAAAGGCTCATAGAAAGCGCGAATTTAAACGCTTAATCATCATCTTGAGCTTTATAGTCGTTGGTCTTGTCTCGATGGTGTTTGATATCGGTACCGGGCCTGCGATGCTCTCGCCAAGAGAAGTCGTAGATACGCTTTTGCAGCCGATTTTAGGCGGCGAGCAGGATAAATTTTTATACCACATCGTTTACGATATCAGGCTTCCCGTAGCGCTTATGGCTTTAGTTGTAGGCGCGGCTTTGGGAGCGGGCGGCGCAGAGATACAGACGCTTTTAAACAACCCGATGGCAAGCCCCTACACGCTGGGGCTTGCCGCGGCGGCAGGGTTTGGCGCATCGCTGGTGATGGCGTTTGGTTCGTTTGGACTACCTCAAATTTACGCCGTGCCTATCGGTGCATTTATCATGACGATGCTAGCGGCGTCTATACTGTTTTTGTTTTCGATAATGAGGCGATTTGGGTCGGCTACTTTGGTTTTAGTTGGTATCGCGCTTTTGTTTTTGTTTCAGTCTATGCTCTCTTTGGTGCAGTTTTTGTCCGCGCCCGAGATTTCGCAGGCGATTTTGTTTTGGCTATTCGGTAGCCTCCAAAAGGCTAAATGGAGTACGCTGGCCGTCGCTACAGTGGTAACGGTCGTATGCATTTCGCTACTAATGCTAAATACTTGGGCGCTAACGGCTTTGAAACTGGGCGAAGAGCGAGCCAAAAGCATGGGCGTAAATTTATCCGCCCTTAGGATTAAAATTTTGCTTATAGTTTCGGTTATGACGGCTACGGTTATTAGCTTCGTCGGCGTTATAGGCTTTATCGGCCTGGTCGCTCCGCATATCGCTAGAAATTTAGTCGGCGAGGATCAGAGATTTTTCCTGCCTACTACTATCTTCGTCGGTGCGGCGTTTTTGTCGATAGCTTCGGTACTTTCTAAAGTTATAAATCCGGGCGGACTCTTTCCGGTCGGTATCATCACGGCGTTTGTGGGCGTGCCGTTTTTCTTCTGGATCATCCTCTCAAGGAAAAACGTATGCTAGAGCTTAAGAATTTAACGATATACCGCGGCTCGCTTTGCACGGCAGATGCCGTAAACGCTAGCTTTGAAGAAGGCAAGGTTTACTCGGTACTTGGGCCTAACGGTGCGGGCAAAACTACGCTCATAAGCGCGATTTTCGGCGAGATGCACTATGAGGGCGAGATTAAATTCGGCGATGAGAGGTTAAATTTCAAAAACCATTTCTCGTGGAAAAAGAAAATCGGCTACATGCCCCAAGATAGTTATGTAGACGCTAGTTTAACGGCTCTTGAGGTCGTTTTGCTAGGGCTTATGGATAGTCTCGGACTTTATCTAAAAGACGAGCAAATAAACTCGGCCGTAGAGATAATGAAAAAACTAGGGATTTTACATCTAGCCGGTCACGACGTGATGCAGCTCTCAGGCGGTCAGCGCCAGATGGTGATGTTTGCCTCCGTGCTTATCAAAAAGCCTAAAATTTTACTTTTGGATGAGCCTGTTTCGGCTCTTGATATGCACCATCAATGCGTGCTTTTGGACTGCGTTAGGAAATTTACGCGCGAGCACGGTATAACTACCGTTATGATACTGCACGATTTATCGCTAGCGTCGCAGTTTAGCGACGAGGTGTTGCTACTGAGCGACGGCAAGATAAAAGCCAAAGGCGAAGCTAAAAAAACCATAACTAAAGAGCTAATACAAGAGCTTTATAAAGTAAACGTGGATATTTTTTACGACGATGCCGGCGTACCGGCCGTAGTCGCAAAGTCAGCGTTCGGGGTAGAGTAGCGCGTGAGGGTTTTTATCTTAAGTTGCCTTGCTTACGCAAAGGGCAACGAGGACTTGCGAAATTTAAGCCGCGCGTTTAGCGACGGCGGCGCACAGTGCGAGATAGTGCCGTGGCAAAATTTAGACGTCGGTTTGCTAGACGAAGATTCTTTGATTTTGCCGCTTGCGGCTTGGGATTACAGCCTAGATGCGGCTAAATTTTTATCGTTTTTGAGCGAGCTTGAAAAAAGCGGAGCGAAGATAATAAACGGCGCCGAAATCGTGCGCTGGAATTTATCGAAAAAGTACCTCTTAGAACTTGAGGCCTTAGGACTTCCCGCGATCCCTAGCACGCTTTTAAACGGCGATGAAAATATAGAAGAGCTAAGGCGAATTTGCCCGGGCGGCGTGATAAAGCCGCTCGTCGGACAGAGCGGCAACGGCGTAGCTAAAATCGACGAAATATCAAATTTAAGCGAATATAAAAACGGAGCTTTGCTTCAGCCTTTTATCGAAGAGATCGCCGTTAGTGGCGAAATTTGCTTGATATTTTTAGGCGGCGTTTTTTCTCACGCCGTACGCCGCTCGCCTGCTAGCGAGGATTATAGGGCAAACTCGAATTTCGGCGTTAAGATTAGCTCGGTAGAGCCGACTGCAGCCTTTCTAAACGTCGCGCGAGACGTTTTAGCTAGGCTTGCCTTTAATCCCGTCTACGCAAGGATAGATCTAATCGGCGCAAAAGATAAAATTTTAATCAACGAAGTCGAGCTTATCGAGCCTAGTCTTTATTTTAGCTACGGCAAAAACTCTACCGAAAAATTCGTAAAAGTAATCCTAGATAAATTTGTCGCGAAAAAGAAAATTTAGAGCCGATCGGCTCTAAATTTGATTATTTTGGGTTTCCTAAGCTAGCTTTGATAAAGCCCAAAACTACGGGATTTGGATTTGTTAAGCGGCTGGTAAATTCCGGATGAAACTGTACACCGACAAACCACGGATGCGAGTTTTTAGCGCCAGCCAAAGGCGAGTTAAGCTCGACGGCCTCGATCAGTCCGTCGCTCTCGCCGCTAACTATCAGGCCGTTTGCTTCAAATTCGGCTCTATATTTCGGATTTGCCTCGTAGCGGTGGCGGTGGCGCTCTTTGACGCTTTTAGCGCCGCCGTAAATTTGACTTAGCAACGATCCAGGCTTCACGTCGCAAGTATACGCGCCAAGCCTCATCGTACCTCCGACCGGGCTTTGGTGCGTGCGGATCTGCGTCTGGCCGTGCGCGTCGATGAAACTATCGATGAGATAGATGATAGGATTTACGCACTCGGGCTTAAATTCGACCGAATTTGCGTCCTCGAGCTTTAGCACGTTGCGAGCAAACTCGATGAGCGCTAGCTGCATACCTAGGCAAATGCCAAGATACGGCACGCCGTTTTCGCGAGCGTATTTGATCGCTTCGATCTTTCCGCTCACGCCGCGCTCGCCAAATCCTCCCGCTACAAGTACGCCGCCCACGTCTTTTAGTAGCTCCTCTACGTTTGATGGTTCGATTTTCTCGCTATCTATCCACTTTAAATTTACCCTCGCGTCAAGGCTCGCGCCTGCGTGGATAATGCTCTCGGTTAGGCTCTTGTAGCTCTCTTTGAGGTCGACGTATTTGCCCACGAACGCTATCTTGGTTTCTTTCGTCGGCGCGATGATGCGCTTAACTAGGCTGTCCCAGTTGCGCATATCAAGCTTTAGTTCGCCCAAATTTAAAATTTCGGCGATCGGGGTCAAAATATCTTGGTTATAAAACGCGAGCGGCACCTGATAGATGCTGGCCGAGTCGATGCTCTCGATGACGCAGTTGCGCTCTACGCCGCAGCTGGCGGCTATTTTATCCTTTAGCTCGCGGTTTAGCGGCTGCTCGGCGCGGCAGATGATCATATCGGGGCTAATGCCGATACGGCGCAGTTCGCCGACGCTATGCTGAGTAGGCTTGGTTTTTAGCTCGCCCGCAACCTTGATAAAAGGCACGAGAGTTAGGTGGATATTCATCGCGCGTTTGCGGCCGACCTCGATGCGAAGGGCGCGGATAGCCTCCAAAAACGGCAAGCCCTCGATGTCGCCTACCGTGCCGCCGATCTCGACGATCAGCACGTCGCGACCCTCGCCCGCCTTTTTGATGCGATCAACGATCTCGCCCACGATGTGCGGGATGACTTGGATCGTTTTGCCTAGATAATCGCCTCTGCGCTCTTTTTCGATGACGGAGCTATAGACGCGGCCGGTGGTGAAGTTATTATCCTGACTTAGGCTCTCGTCTAAAAATCTCTCGTAGTGCCCGAGGTCAAGATCCGTCTCCGCGCCGTCGTCGGTTACGAAAACCTCGCCGTGCTCGAGCGGACTCATGGTGCCCGGATCCACGTTGATATACGGATCGGCCTTTAGCATGCTTACTTTTAAGCCGGTATTTTTAAGAAGCGTGGCGATAGAAGCCGCCGCGATGCCCTTACCCAGCGAGCTTAGCACGCCGCCCGTTATAAAAATATACTTTGTTTCGTTTGGATTTTTTTGCATATCGCGCCTTTAAATTTTTGCGCGATTATACCTTATTTAAAATTTATAAACGCTTGATAGCTAAAGAAAAAAATTTTATAAAACGGAAACTTTAAAATAATGTTTTAAGTTAAATTTCTGTAGTATATTAAGCTATGATTAAAAAATATCTCAAAAACATATCGTCTTTGTATATCGA
>CAUUAH010000121.1:0-5532 GCA_963542985.1 uncultured Campylobacter sp.
CTACACGCGTAAGATCGTCGGCAGCGTCAGATGTGTATAAGAGACAGTCATCCTCGTCTTTAAAGGCGTCGTAGTTTTCAAACATCAGCTCGCGCACGGCGGGATCGTCTGCATTAGCCCCATGTGCGACCGCTTCGTAAATATCTCTGTGCCGGACGAAATACTCCGTTTTTAAATTTTCTAAAACAATTTTTTTAAAATTTGGATTTTCGATCATCGTTTTTAAAAACCGAATTTCAAGTATATCCTTACGCCCGCGCTGATTTTTACCCAAATTTTGCATTTCGTAGGCTTGCATGCGCTCCTGAGCGGCTTGCGTATTTGCACCTCTAGTTAGCCGAAACGACCCCTCGGCTATCTTTAAAATTTTAGCCACGAGCGGGACGTAGGAGTTTGCCACGACGGGTTTTAGGCTTGCCGTAAAGGCCTGGATCGCCTCTAGCGCCTTTTGCTTTTGCACGGGGCGCGAGAGGTCAAAGCCGCTAGCTAGATGCCTGATGTAAAATTCGCCGATCTCCGTGCCGCTTTCAAAAATTTGCCGCAGATACTCTATCTTGCCCACTACGACCATATCAGCAGGATCTGCGCCGCCCTCTATGATGACGACGCTACCGTCGAGTTCGTTTTGCGCGAGCAGCAGGGCGGACTTCGTCGCGGCGTTTATGCCCGCATCATCGCCGTCAAAGCACAAGATGACGCTGATCTCGCCGCGCTTTAAAAGCGGCAAATGCTTTGCCGTGAGCGCGGTTCCAAGCACGGCTACGGCGTTGTTAAAGCCCGCCTTGTGCAGCATGATGACGTCCATGTAGCCTTCGGTGATGATGATCTGATTTTTGGTGAAAATTTCGCGCTTTGCCAGGTGATAGCCGTAAAAAAGCGTGGACTTGTCAAAAACCGCGGACTGGGGCGAATTTACGTATTTAGCGGGGTTGCCGCTGATCGTGCGCCCGCCAAATCCCACTAGCCGTCCCGCATGCGTGTAGATAGGAAAGGTGATTCGGTTTATGAAACTCGCGTAAATGCCGTTTTCGTTTTGCTTTACGATACCGACTTCCAGGGCTTCTTTGGGTTCGATTTGCTCGTTTTGCAGTAGCCTAATCGTTTGCGCGCTCTCTGGCGCGAAACCCAGCTCAAATTTATCTATGAGCTCGTCTGTGATACCGCGCGAATACAAATACTCGACGGCTGCGGGAGTTTTATAGAGCAACGAGCGGTAAAAGGCATTCGCGTTTTCTAGGATGTGCTTGTTTTCTTTCGCCGGTTCGCCGCCGCGTACGTAGTTTAGCGTGAAATTTTGCAACCCCGCGATCTTTTCGACGGCTTCGGGGTAGCTTAGCTTTTCGTAGTCCATTACGAATTTGATCGCGTCGCCGCCGGCTTTGCACGAAAAGCAGTGAAATATCCCGCGCGTCGGACTCACACTCATGCTCGGGTTTTTATCGTCGTGAAACGGGCAGACGCACACGAAGTTCGCGCCGCTTTTTTTCAGCGGCAGATAGTGTCCGACGACATCGACGATATCGGTTTGCGCTTTTAGTCTTTCTATTGATTTTGGATCGATCATAAGCGAGATTATACAATCGTTTTGCTATAATCGGCGTTAAATTTGACTTTAGAAAGCGGCATTTTGGATATATTTTTTATCGAATTTAGAGACCCGATTTTCGGCCTCGTGGTGCTAGTCGCCGCGGTGCTCGTGATCGCCGTTTTTAGCTATGCGTGGGGCGTTTTTAAGAGCAAGGACGAAAAGGCGGAGATCGCGGGATTTTTAAAAAAATTCGGCAAATCTCAGGGTCTTAGCGACGAAAACAAACAGCTTTTGATAAACTCGGGCGCAGATACGGCTACGATGTGCTTTTTGGCGGGGACGTTTTCAAAAAGCGGATATTTTGAAAAAGCTATCAACGTCTATGCCGTGGCTTTGGAGCGGGCTAAAAACCGCGCGGCAAAGGAGCAAATTTTTACCGATCTTGGCCAGACTTATTTTAAGGCGGGCTTTCTCGAGCGCGCAAAAAGCGTCTTTTTAGAGGCGCTAAAAATCTCTCCGCGAAATCAAATCGCGCTAAAATCGCTAACGATAATTTTCGAAAAACTAAAAGATTATGGGGGCGCGCTACAGGCTTTGGACGCATTGCAAGAGCTCGGCGAGGGCGTGAGAGCGCAGACGGCCTACATAAAGGCGTTGCAAATTTTATCGGATAAAAGCAAAGACGAAGTGGCCAAAATCGGCGAAATTTTAGCGCTAAAAGATGAATTTGCGCTAGTGCGGCGTATGGCGATGGAGAGGTTAAATTTAAGCGGCTCTGGGCTTAAGGATTTTAGCGATTTCCCGCCGCTAGGGGACGTTTTGGATTTGGTTTATTATCAAAACACGCCCGTAAATTTAACCGATCCCGAGTACAAGAGCCTGTTTTTCGTAAAAGGCATGAGCGACGAGGACGGCGCGCCGCTGGGCTTTGAGCTAGAGGTTTTAAAGAAGCTAAGGGCGGCAAACTACGACAAAGCCGCGCTTAGCTTTAACTACGTCTGCAAGAGCTGTAAAAATGCCTTTCCGATGCATTTTTACCGCTGTCCGATGTGTAGCGAGCTAGGCAGCGTGCAAATTTTGCCTCACATCACGGAAAAATCCGATGAAAACAGTATGCCTTTTTAGCGACGGCTCGTGCCTGGACAACCCCGGCCCCGGCGGCTGGGCGTACATCCTAGAGTACGGCGAACACAAAAAAACGGCAAGCGGCGGCGAGGCGCACACGACAAATAATCAAATGGAGCTGCGAGCCGCAATCGAGGGGCTAAAAGCACTCAAACAGCCGTGCCGCGTGAAGCTCCACACCGATAGCTCATACGTCGCAAACGCCGTAAATGCGTGGCTAGAGGGCTGGGTGAAGAAAAACTTTAAAAACGTAAAAAACGTCCCGCTGTGGCAGGAGTATCTGGCTGCTAGCGAGCCGCACGAGGTTGAGGCGATCTGGGTCAAAGGCCACGCCGGGCACCCGCAAAACGAGCTTTGCGACGAGATGGCGCGCGAGCAAGCCGTAAAGATAAAAAATAGCTTAAAAGGCGAATAATGCGAAATTTGGAAGAGAAATTAGGATATAAATTTAAAGACGAAAAGCTGCTAAAAACCGCGCTCACGCACAAAAGCGTAAAAGGCGGCGCGAACAACGAAAGGCTCGAGTTTTTGGGCGATGCGGTGATGGATCTGGTGATCGGAGATTATCTTTTTCACAAATTTTCGCGCCTAAGCGAAGGCGATCTAAGCAAACTAAGGGCTGCGCTCGTAAATGAAAAAAGCTTCGCCGAGCTGGCTAAATATCTAAATTTAGGCCAACTCATCAACATCTCGCCGGCCGAGGAGCATAACGGCGGACGGCTAAAAGCATCGATCCTATCGGACGCATTTGAGGCGCTGATGGGCGCGATCTACCTAGAAAGCGGCTTTGACGCCGTTCGCGCAGCTAGCCTAAAGGCCTTTGAGAGATGCTACCCCGATATAAATTTCGACCGCATGGTAAAAGACTACAAAACCGCGCTGCAAGAGCTCACTCAAGCGCGCTTTGCCCAGATACCAAAATACGTGCTGGTGGGCTCAAAAGGCCCCGATCACAAGAAGGAATTTGAGATCGCGCTGATGCTAAACGAGCGCGAGATCTCGCGAGCCGCAGGCAAGAGCAAAAAAGAAGCCGAGCAAAAAGCCGCCAAAACCGCGCTTGAGATTTTAGGAGAGAGCAAGTGAATACCTTTGGACGCAAACTAACGCTAACGACTTTCGGCGAGAGTCACGCAGCGGCGATCGGAGGCGTGCTAGACGGTTTTCCCGCAGGCGTGCGTATTGATTTAAATTTTATCCAAAGCGAGCTTGACAAACGAAAACCGGGCGGCTCGAAATTTGCCACGGCAAGGAGCGAAGGCGACCGCGTGGAGATTTTAAGCGGCGTGTTTGAAGGTGTCAGCACGGGCACCCCGATCGGCTTTATCATCCGAAACGAAAATCAAAAATCGGGCGATTATGAAAATTTACGCGAGCTCTTTCGCCCCGGGCACGCAGACTACGCCTACTACCGCAAATACGGCATCCGCGACCACAGAGGCGGCGGACGTAGCTCGGCTAGAGAGACGGCCGTACGCGTGGCTGGCGGCGCGATAGCTCAAATTTTGCTGGGAGAGTTTGGCGTCAGCGTGCAAAGCGGCGTGGCTAGCGTGGGCGAGATATCGTGCGGCGAGCAGCCGGATTTTGATCTCGCGGCGCGCTCGGAGATATTTTCGCTAGGCAATGAAGAAGCGATGAAAGAGGAAATCCTAAAAGCCAAGCATGATCACGACAGCGTTGGAGCCAGCGTCGTAACGGTGATCTGCGGCGTACCGGCGGGACTTGGCGAGGGGTTATACTATAAATTTGACGCGGCTATCGCGGCTGCGATGACGGGCATAAACGGCGTCAAAGCCGTAGAGATCGGCGAGGGCGCAAATGCCAGCAAGATGCGCGGCAGCCAAAATAACGACTCGATGGGCACGGCGTATGCGGGCGTAAATTTGAGTGTGGGTAACCCTAATCTTGACGATGCGGACGAGCTATCAAATTTAAACGGCGGCAAATTTGACGAATTTAAAAGCGCTTGCCGTGACTCAAATTCGAATGAAAAATTCGGCTTTGCCTCAAATCACGCGGGCGGAACGCTAGGCGGTATGACGAGCGGACAAGAAATCGTGATAAAGACGCATTTTAAGCCGACTCCGTCGATATTTTTATCTCAGCCGACGCAAAACGTGCGCGGAGAGGACGCCATCTGCGAGCTGCGCGGACGACACGATCCGTGTATCGGAGTGCGCGGCAGCGTCGTAGCCACCGCGATGGCGAGGCTCGTAACAGCCGATATGCTACTTTTAAATTTGAGCGCAAATCTTGTAAATTTAAAGAAAATTTACGGCAAGTATAATAAATAAAAATAGAGGCCTAGAAAGACCTTATCAATTCAAAATCCCTAAAAAACCTCTATATTTATTTACTTCGAAAACTCCCAAGTATTTTAAATATGCCCGTTTTGCTTACCAGAAAAACTCCAACGGAGTCAATTTTAACCTCGTATTCTCTAAAACGCGGCGATATTTTAGTTTGTTTCAAACTCCAACGGAGTAAAATTTAACTCCGCCTTAAAGCCCGCTAACTTTAGCGTGTCTGTAGTTTCAAACTCCAACGGAGTAAAATTTAACTAGGGCTATTTTAAACGGCGATATTCTATCGCTTAGTTTCAAACTCCAACGGAGTAAAATTTAACGAGCGGGCGCGGCATGGATTATCGAAAATTAGGAGTTTCAAACTCCAACGGAGTAAAATTTAACACTGCTGATCGGCGTCGCTTTGGCTCGTGCTAGCGGTTTCAAACTCCAACGGAGTAAAATTTAACCTGATGATGGTTTATCTTTGGATGATTATGCCGTGTTTCAAACTCCAACGGAGTAAAATTTAACCTTATAAGATGTATCAACCCTGTCTCTTATACACATCTCCGAGCCCACGAGACTAGCGCTCAT
>CAUUAH010000122.1:0-5480 GCA_963542985.1 uncultured Campylobacter sp.
ACACGCGTAAGATCGTCGGCAGCGTCAGATGTGTATAAGAGACAGACGCAAAAGAAGTAGAAGATAAATTTTATAAAATTTGGGAAGAACGCGGGTATTTCGAGATAGACGCGAACAAAAACATACGCAAAGACGGCCGTAAATTTTGCATCATGATGCCGCCTCCAAACGTAACGGGCTCGCTTCATATCGGACACGCCCTAACCTTTACCCTACAAGACATAATGACGCGCTACAAAAGAATGGACGGCTACAAAACGCTGTGGCAGCCGGGCCTTGATCACGCAGGTATCGCCACGCAAAACGTCGTTGAAAAGCAGCTCCTAGCCCAAGGCATCAAAAAAGAAGAGCTCGGACGCGAAAAATTCGTAGAAAAAGTCTGGGAATGGAAAGAAAAAAGCGGCGGCATGATCGTTCACCAGATGCGAAAACTAGGCATCTCCCCGGCATGGTCGCGCCAAAGATTTACGATGGATGAAGGGCTCAGGATAGCCGTCAAAAAAGCTTTCGTAAATCTCTACAAAAAAGGGCTCATCGTGCGCGAAAACTACATGATAAACTGGTGTACGCACGACGGCGCGCTCAGCGACATCGAGGTCGAGCATAAGGAAAACAAAGGCAAGCTTTATCATTTGAGATACTATTTTGCAGATAAGCCAAGCGAATATGTTGTAGTTGCTACCACTAGGCCTGAAACATATTTCGGCGACACCGCCGTCATGGTAAACCCGAACGACGAACGCTATAAAAATTTAATCGGCAAAAAAGTCGTCCTACCGATAATCGGTCGCGAGATCGAGATCATCGCCGACGAGCACGTCGATATGGAGTTTGGAACGGGTCTTGTGAAAGTCACCCCGGCGCACGATACTAACGACTACGAAGTCGGCAAAAGGCATGATTTAGAGTTTATCACCGTTTTTGACGGAAAAGGCATCCTAAACGAGGAGTGCGCGCAGTTTGAGGGGTTAGAAAGGCTTGAAGCCAGAGACGTCATCGTAGCAGAGCTAGAAAAGCTCGGAAACGTCGAAAAAATCGAAGACTACGAAAATCAAGTCGGCTACTGCTACCGCTGCAAAAACGTCGTCGAGCCATACATCTCAAAGCAGTGGTTCGTCAAAAAACAGATCGCAGACGACGCGATCGCAAAGGTCGGCGAAGGCTTAGCTAAATTTTATCCGGCACACTGGATAAACAGTTTTAACGCCTGGATGCGCGAGCTTCGCGACTGGTGTATCTCGCGCCAGCTATGGTGGGGGCATCAGATCCCGGTATTTTACTGCGGCGAGTGCGGACACGAGTGGGCGGACGAAGGTGAACCGACGCAGTGCCCAAAATGCAAAAGCGCAAATTTCCATCAAGACCCGGACGTCCTTGATACATGGTTTAGCTCGGGACTTTGGCCGTTTAGCACGCTTGGTTGGGGCAACGGCGAGGAGCTAAAAAACGAGAAATGGTTTGAGGGCGATTTGGCCGAATTTTACCCAAACAACCTGCTAATCACCGGCTTTGATATTTTGTTTTTCTGGGTGGCTAGGATGATGTTTCAGGGCGAAAACGCGCTAGGTAAGCTGCCGTTTGACGATATCTACCTGCATGCTTTAGTTAAAGACGAGCAAGGCAGAAAGATGAGCAAGAGCCTAGGCAACGTCATCGACCCGCTCGTTAGTATCGAGGAGTATAGCGCCGACGTCCTGCGCTTTACGCTTGCGCTACTTGCCGTGCAGGGGCGCGACATAAAGCTAAGCGACGAAAAGATGAAGCTCGTGAGAAATTTTACGAACAAGCTTTACAACGCGAGCAAATACCTACTGCTAAACAAGTCTAAATTTGCAAATTTAAGCGACGCGAAAATCGAAACGAAGCTTGGCAAATACATGCTAAGCCGCTTTAACGAGTGCGTGCGCGAAGTGCGAGAGAACATCGACGCCTACCGCTTTAATGACGCGGCAAACGCTATTTATAAATTTTTATGGGACGAGTTTTGCGACTGGGGCATCGAGCTTAGCAAAGCCGACAAAGGCAGCGTAAGGGAGCTTGGAGCGATATTTAAAGAGGCTATGAGACTACTAAGTCCTTTTATGCCGTTTATCTCCGAATAC
This sequence comes from uncultured Campylobacter sp., assembly GCA_963542985.1. Lineage (GTDB taxonomy): Bacteria > Campylobacterota > Campylobacteria > Campylobacterales > Campylobacteraceae > Campylobacter_A. The sequence continues at coordinate 2,103 of CAUUAH010000122.1, forward strand.
CTTTTCCACGAGCTTAGCGGTTCAAATTTAGAAAGCGCGAGCTCGATCATGATAGAGGCGTATCCGCAGGCTAACGAGCGCGACTTGCAGATAGAAAAGACATTTGAGCTAGTGATCGAGGCTATCGTCGCGATCCGCCGCGCAAAGGCGACCATCGAGCAAGGCAACTCAAAAATCCCAAAAGCTTTCATTAAGCTAAACGGAAACGAGAATTTGACTGAGGCGACAAACTACATTGCGCTGCTAGCTAAATGCGAACAGATCGAGTTTTGCGATGCTAAAATCGAAAACGCAGCGCGCGACGTGAGCGAAAATTTAGAGGCGTTCGTGCCGCTTGAAGGCGTGGATATGAGCGCGGTGATCATGCGACTGCGGTCGCAAAAAACCAAACTAGAAAAAGAGATAGCAAAGCTCTCAAGTATGCTAAATAACGAGAAATTCGTAGCCTCTGCCCCGCAAGCCGTGGTCGAAGCCAACCGCGAAGGGCTGCAAAGTGCGCAGAAAAAATTCGCCAAAGTATGCGACGAACTAAAGGTATTTGGCGAGTAGTCCGCTCGTTTGAGCCTAAATTTTAAATCAAGGAGAAAAAATGAAAGGCAGCATCGGTGGATTTACTTTAGGCACGGTCATAGCCGTCGCGCTATCGTGGGGAGCAAACAAAAGCATAATGTGGGCGATAATCCACGGATTTTTAAGTTGGTTATACGTGATTTATTATTTGCTGATGAAGTGAAACTTTGTCGCTAGTTAAATTTAAAGGATAAAAATGAGTCAAAAGATAAAAATAGCGGTTTTAGGATATGGAAATTTGGGTCGCGGCGTAGAGCTTGCCGCACGAAATAGCAAGGATTTAGAATTAACAGCGGTTTTTAGCCGCAGAAATCCAAGCGAGGTAAAAACATGCGGCACGCCTGTGTTTATCGCGGATGAAATTTTATCGCACAAGGGCAGATTTGACGTTTTAGTGCTTTGCGGCGGCAGCGCGACTGATCTACCGACTCAAACGCCGGAGTTTGCGAAAGATTTTAACGTCGTAGATAGCTTCGATACGCACGCAAAAATACCTGAGCACTTTGCTGCAGTGGACGCTGCAGCCAAAAAAGGCGGAAAAGTAGGCATTATCGCTGTGGGCTGGGATCCGGGGCTGTTTTCGCTAAACAGACTATTTGGTGAGAGTGTGCTAGAAAATGGCAGCAGTTATACATTTTGGGGCAAAGGCGTAAGCCAAGGCCACTCCGACGCCATCCGCAGGATCGAGGGCGTTGTGGACGCGCGTCAATACACCGTGCCGATAGATAGCGCCCTAGAGCGAGTTCGCGCGGGCGAAAATCCAAATTTAACTACGAGAGAAAAACACCTGCGCGAGTGCTACGTAGTAGCCGAGGACGGCGCCGATAAAGCGCGCATCGAGCAAGAGATAAAAACGATGCCAAATTACTTTGCCGATTACGACACGAGCGTGAATTTTATAGATCTTGAAACACTTAAAAAAGAGCACGGCGGCATACCGCACGGCGGCTTCGTCCTGCGAAGCGGAGCGACGGGCGAGCGCGGCGAGAACAAACACCTGATCGAGTTTTCGCTAAAGCTTGATTCAAATCCCGAATTTACAGCAAGCGTGCTCGTAGCCTACGCCCGCGCGGCATATCGTTTGGCGCAAAAGGGCGAAAGCGGCGCGTTTAGCGTATTTGACATCGCTCCGGCGCTTCTTTCGCCAAAGAGCGCAGATGAGCTAAGGCGCGAAATTTTATAAATTTGTGCGGTTTTAAAAACAAGGAAAATTAGTGATAAAAATAGAAAATTTAAAGAAATTTTACGGGGCGACGCAGATCATAGACGGCGTCAGCCTAACCGTAGAAAAAGGCGAAATTTTCGCCATCGTAGGCCACAGCGGCGCGGGTAAATCCACTCTGCTTCGCTGCATAAACGGCCTAGAAGACTATCAAAGCGGCAGCCTAAAGGTATTTGACAAAGAAATTTCGGCGCTAAAAGACAGAGAGCTAAGAGAGCTTAGGCGAGATGTTGGGATGATATTTCAGCACTTTGCGCTGATGGCGAGAAAAACGGCGTTTGAAAATGTCGCGACTCCGCTTAAATTTTGGGGTTACTCAGACGGCGAAATCAAAAAAAGAGTGAGCGAACTGCTGGATCTCGTAGGTCTTGCAAACAAGGCAGCAAGTTATCCAGGCGAGCTAAGCGGCGGACAAAAACAGCGCGTCGCTATCGCCCGCGCCCTTGCGCTAAGTCCAAAAATTTTACTCTCCGACGAAGCGACTTCGGCCCTTGATCCAAATACGACAAATTCTATACTCGAGCTTTTAAAACAGATCAATCAAACGCTAAATATCAGCGTCGTTTTGGTCACGCACGAGATGGAGGTCGTAAAAAGCATCGCGCGCCGCGCAGTGCTACTAGAAAGCGGCAAGATAATCGGCAGCGGCACGATCGAGGAGCTATTTTTAAAACCAGACGAAAAGATGAAGGAATTCCTCGGCGAGGATGAAATTTTACCGAGCGAGGGCGTAAACATAAGACTCTTTTTCCCCAAAGAAGTCGCGCAAAATAGCGTCATCACGCACATGGCGCGCACGCTAAACATCGACTTTAACATCGTCTGGGGCAAGCTTGAAAAGCTAAACGAAAACGTGCTAGGCTCGCTCGTCATCAACGTCGATCCAAAAGACGAGGCGCGCGTGACCGAGTACATCAAGCAAAGCGGCGTATTATGGGAGGTAGCGTAATGTTTGGTATAGATTTTTCTAAATTTCCCGACGTTTTCGAGCGTATTTTGCTCCCGGCCATCGGCGAGACGCTTTATATGAGCGTGGTTTCGACGCTTTTAGCGTTTTTAATAGGCCTAGTGCCGGCTATCTTGCTCGTCCTTTCCGCGCAAGACGGCCTAAAACCAAACAAACCGCTATTTATCGCGCTTGATATCACGGTAAATACGCTAAGGAGCTTTCCTTTTATCATCCTCATCATCGTGCTTTTCCCGCTCACGCGCCTGATCGTAGGTACTAGTATCGGCACTACCGCAGCTATCGTTCCGCTTACTATCGGCGCGGCGCCGTTTATCGCTAGGCTCATAGAGAGCGCGTTAAAAGAGGTCGATAAAGGCATCATCGAGGCCGCCAGAAGCTTTGGTAGCTCAAATTTTCAGATCATTTTTAAGGTGATGTTCGTTGAGGCGCTGCCCGGCATCGTAGCCTCTATCACGCTTACGCTTATCGTTATCATCGGCTTTTCGGCGATGGCGGGCGCGGTCGGCGGCGGTGGACTGGGATCCGTGGCGATAAACTACGGTTATCAGAGATTTCGCCCGGATATCATGCTCTACACCGTCTGTCTCTTATACACATCTGACGCTGCCGACGATCT
>CAUUAH010000123.1:0-5466 GCA_963542985.1 uncultured Campylobacter sp.
ACACGCGTAAGATCGTCGGCAGCGTCAGATGTGTATAAGAGACAGAGAACAAGGACTCCGCGATTGCGTTTGCCGCGGGCGTTATTTTCGTGCTTTGCGCGCTTGCGTTTTTTAAATACGGCGGCTATTTTACGATCAAATTTGGCGTCATGAGACTTGAAACCATCGCGCTTCCGCTTGGCATTTCGTTTTATTCGTTTATGAGCATTTTACTGCTAAAATCCGTGCGAGAAGGAGAGCTAGAGGCGCCTAGCTATCTTGATACGCTGATTTTTCTTAGCTTTTTTGCCGCGATTATTTCGGGTCCGATTTTACGGCCAAAGCCATTTTTCGAGGCGTTAAACTCCCCTAAAGTTTTTCGCGCTAGCCCCGTGATATTTGCACTTTTGTATTCCGCGCTTTTTAAAAAGCTCATCGTCGCAAACCATCTTTTCGAGATAGTTAATCCCGTTTTTGCCGCGCCCACCCTACCCACCTCGCAGCTTTTAGGCGCACTTTTTGGCTACAGCGTGCTGCTTTACGCCGATTTTAGCGGCTACGTGGACTTCGTGACGGCACTAGGACTCATGTGCGGCTTTGTTTTGCCGCAAAACTTCAACCGCCCTTTTACGGCGCGAAATTTAAAAATTTTCTGGCAAAATTGGCACATCAGTCTAATGAATTTTTTTAAAGAGTGCGTCTATTTTCAGCTCGGAGGCAGTCGCGGCACGGCGGCACAGACGCAGCTAAACGTGATGCTAGTTTTTGCGATCTCAGGCATCTGGCACGGCGCTGGGCTTAGCTTTTTGCTCTGGGGGCTCATCCATGGCCTTGGCGTCGTGTTTTTAAATTTAACCAGCGAGCGCAAATGGCTAAACTCGGCGATACTTGGACGATATTTTACGTTTATTTTCGTGAGCATGGTTTGGGTGTTTTTCACGATGGATTTTGAGGGGGCGGTGCGCTACATCGGAGCTATTTTTAGAAACTCGGGTGGTGAGCTTCTTGCGATTTGCACGCTATTTGCGGGCGTTTTCGTGTTTGTATTTTTATACGCCACGCTTGACGTTTATCCGCTTTTGGTTAAATTTTTTGCAAGTATAAACGTTATTTTTTCAGCCGTTTTTTTGGCGATTTTTGGGATAATTATTTACTTTTTGATGCCGTCCGGTATGCCTAACTTTATATATCAAGGATTTTAATGAGAGCGTTTTTTGGGGTATTTCTCGCGTTTTTTACGCTGATTGCGCTATTTTTGCGACCGCTGTCAAACTACTACGAAGCCAAATATCAAAAGGATTTTTTCATCACGGACGAGCGCGCGATGGCGCTGAGCGATAAATTTATAAATGCCGCCGAGGATGGCTTGCAGAGCGCAAAATCTGCTATCGATAAACTTACGGGCATTTTTTCGGGCGATAAAAAACAGGTCGCAACTAGCCCTAAAACAGAGCAAAATTTAACCGCCTCGCAAGCCGAAACGTCAAATTTAAACGCCCAAAATGCGCAAAATTTAACGCCTAGTATCGGCGAGGCAAAAGAAGCGAATTTAACGGCCAAAAGCATTCAAACGCCTGCTAAAACCGTTTCAAATTTAGATAAAAACGGCTCGCTAGCCTCAAATTTAACGCCGAGCGCTCCAAGCAAAACAAACAAATCCGCGACTTTTGATATCGAGCTAAATGAAAATTTAGGCGTCATTTTGATAGGCGACTCCATAATGCAAGGCTTTGGCTGGGGCTTTGAAAACGCACTAAAAACGAGCAAAATCTCAATCAAAAATATGGCAAAAGCAAGCACGGGGCTAACAAATAAGAAATTTTACGACTGGAGCGAGGAGCTAAAAGCGGCGCTAGCGAGCCTAGAAAATCGCCCGCAAAATCTGCTAATATTCGCGCTTTTTGGCGCAAACGACGCTTATAGCTACACCTTTGACGAGCAGGCGCTGGACTTTGGCACCGACGCATGGCGCGAGGCGTATGAGGGCAGGATCGCCGAGATCTACGAGATCGCCACAGAGCACGGCGCGCAGGTCGTGTGGCTAGGTGTGCCGTGCATGAAGAGCGAGAAATTCGACAAAAAAATGAAGGCGCTAAATCTGATCTATAAGGACTCGGCGCAAAAATACGGCGCGCGCTACATCGATATCAGCGGCGCGATCTGCGATAACGGCAAGTATCTAAAAGAGGGCGCGGACAAAAAGCCACTACGTAAGGACGACGGCATGCACATCAGCATGAACGGCGCTAAAAAGATCGCCGTCTACGTCGTGGACAAACTGCTAAACGGGCAGAGCGATAATTTTTAGCCGAATTTGAATTTGGCTAAATTTAAAGGCTCTAAATTTGAGCGGTTGTAAATTCTTAAAATTTGGAGTTTGTTGAATCTGTAAATTTGAAGCCTCGCCGAATTCTGCGTCTTAAATTTGAGCAAATCTACCGAGCCGTTCGCAAAATAAATACGGGCGCGCTTTAATTATCTAATACCAATTTCCATCATGCAGCGCGGTCAAATACTCGCTAGTATAAAAAAAAAGGGGGGGGGTATCGCGCGAAATAATCGCTCGGCCGTCTTTTTGCCCAAGCGATTATCGCGTCTCGCAGTTTCTCTGCGGCAGCCCTAGATAGCGTGACCGCTTGCTAGAAGGTAATTTTCCGAAAAGCTTTGCCGCAAAAATCGTCAAAATCACTATAAACGTATAGATAAACCGTGCTTGGCGTCTTCGCGTCGTCTGCGGCGAACGCGCTTTCTTTGCCGACGTAGATTTTATAGGTTCATTTTTCATTTTTGCCGCCTTGGCAAATTTAAATTTGCGTCAAATTTGAACGGCAAAACTCAAATTTAAAAACCGGTCGGCGCCAAAATAGCGTTAAGCTCGCGCCGACTCAGTTAATTTTCAAATTTACTCAACTACCGAATTTAGTAAATCCACTTCACGATGTCGCTTAATTCGCGGCGGTATCTTTTTGGTTGCGGTTTGACGCGGTAGCCAAACGGCACCATGAGGCTCACGCGCTGCTTGCTCGTATCAAGGCCTAAAATTTTATTTAACGCCGCTGCGTCAAAGCCCTCTATAGGGCAGCTATCGATGCCCAGACTCGCCGCCGCGGTCATCATATTTGCCGCCGCGATGTAGCACTGCTTGCTCGACCAGTGATAGACTAGCTCGTCATCGCGATGAAAGCGTCCCTCTAAAAAATCGCCGTAAAATTTCTTCCTCCCAGCGATCATCTCTGGCGCCTTATCCCAGCGGCGATCGATCATTTTCTCTACGTATTCGCCAACGCTTTTTACCTCGGCAACTTTAGCAAGGATCACCAGCAAATGCGAGCATGAAGTGATTTGCACTTGATTCCACGAGACTTCGCGGATCTTTTGCCTGAGCTGCTCGTTTTGCACAACGACGAAGTCCCACTGCTCTAGCCCAACCGAGCTAGGACTTAGCCTGCCCGCCTCCAAAATAAAGTCAAATTCGCCCGCGCTGATTTTCTTGTTTTCGTCAAAGACCTTGCATGCGTGACGAAATTTCATAGATTCTAAAAAATTCATTTTCGCTCCTTTGGTTTTTATGGTTACGCCAAATTATATAAAATTTGACCGAATTTAAGCTTAAAGAGGATTTAGGATAGAGGCAAACTCGCCCGCGCGAAACGGACGAATTTGCGTTGGCCTGGGTTAAATTTACTCGCCCAGAGGATTATTTAACTCTACGACGTTTACTTTGCCGTCTTTATGAGCTAGAGCGTAGATGCTACCGCCCTTTATCGCCATGCCTGAGATGTCGCCTATTTGCGGCATCGCGTAGGCGTCAACCACCTTCGCCTCCGCAAGGTCGATCACGAGCAAGGTGTTGTAGTTTTTGGAGTAGGCCAAAAACTTACCGCCCGCGATATCGCCGGCCGTGACGTAGTAATCTTTTAGATCGCGTTTATCTTTTAGCGCGAGGGCTGACGTCACGATGGTTTCGCCGCTTAGCATCTTATCCTTGCTATCGACTTTTATAAGGATCAAGTTCTTAGCGCGCTCGTTTGGCACCGTGATCATATACATATAGGTGCTTTGCGGGTCTTTTGCGAGCGTTAGGACGTATTGTTTTTTCGCCCTTATCGTTAAAAGCGCCGGGCGGTCGAACTTCCACGCAGACTCGAGCCCGCCGGTGCTCTCTCTAAAATATCTCCACTCGTGATACGCGTCCACTTTTTCCACGGGCTTAACGGCAAATGTCGTTTTGTTAAAGCCGGTAGTCACCAGCATATCGCCGACAAAGGTCGATGCGACGGCCTTTTTGATATTGCGGCCGTTTGGTTTGTCGATGATAGCATGAGCGATCTCTTTAAAATTCGCGTCCGTAAAATAAACGCCGCCTTCGGTGTTGGAGATGCCGAAAGTATCGTTTTTAGCGTTATATGCTAGGCCGCTCGTTACGCCTTTGCCAAAAATTCCCTTTGTCTCAAAAGGAAGCGGGAAGCTGTTTTTCACGCTAAGCGCAGGCTTCACGTTCGTAAACGCGCCGGCGCTTGGGTCGGAGTTAAATTTGACGCTTATATCTTTTGGCTCGCCCGCTATAAACGGATCCTCGACGATGTTTGCGCCGGTGAATGAAAACGGCTTTTCAAACCTTTTCCAAACTCCCGAGGTCCAAGTGTTGTTTAGACTGATGCGCTCGGGATCGCCCTTGCCGCTATACGGCGGGATACCTGCCGAGATGAGCGCCTGAACGGCATTTGATAGGATGACAAATAGGCTCAAAGCGATCACGAATTTTGAATACGCGTTAAGAGGCTTGACCCTGGTATCGGCGCGCGAGATATCGCCCGAGACGACCTTATCTTTGGCAAAAAGCATCATAAGTCCCATCGCTACGACCACGATCCAGTACACCAAAATGCCCCAAGTATAAGTATGCGCACCGAATATATCGCCGCCAAAGCCCATACCTACGTCTCTATATAAACTAAAGCTCGCATGCCTAAGCGTCATGAAAATGCCGTACGCAGCACCAAAAAGCACGGCAGCTATGTAGCGCGCCTTTAGGCCGTAGCGCAGTATCAAGATACCAGCGACGCCGACCACGACCATACCGATGCGCTCCCACCAGCAAAGCGTGCAAGGGCCCTCGCCGATGAAGTAACCAAGATAAATGTTCGCGATACCGACTGGGATAGCAAGCACGAGCAAGACCGCGGTGGCCATGACGAAGTCGAAATTTTTCTCGTTAAAAAAACTCATCCGCCCCTCCTAGTACGCCGCGTAAGGCAGCAGGGACGTCCAGCTGGCGATGAAAAACATGATAAAGCAAATCGCCGTCCCCACGGCAAATGCGCCAAACGCTAAGCCCTCTTTTTCAGGCTTTTTCCAAGCTATAAAAACGGCTATAGCCAGAAAGAGAAACGATAAAAATTCCATTTTGTCTCCTTTATTTCACTAATATTAGATTGTGATCTGTCTCTTATACACATCTCCGAGCCCACGAGACTAGCGCTCATC
>CAUUAH010000124.1:0-5375 GCA_963542985.1 uncultured Campylobacter sp.
GCTTTGAGTTACTTAAAACCGAGAAAAATTTTCATAAATTTTCCGTTCGCCAAATTTGTCGCCGAGTAGTGCTACAAATTTACAAAAAATTTCAGCGATGTTTCGTTTTTCCACGAATTTATTTAAAAATTAGAATTTTAAAAGCTTTTTTATGCTAGCCTCGCTTCTGAAATTTCAAATACTAAGGTTAAATTTGGCGCAGGATAAATTTTCTAAAATCGGCTTTATACTAGCCGTCGCGGGCTCTGCGGTGGGGCTTGGAAATGCGTGGAAATTCCCGTATCTAGTCGGTCAAAACGGCGGTTCGGCCTTTGTGCTTTTGTATCTTTTTATGACGTTTTTTATCGGGCTTGCGATATTTTTCGGCGAGATAGCTATCGGCAAACTTTCCGAGTCTGACCCAGTAAATGCCTTTAAAAAACTTGCTCCAAAGCGTAAAGAAGCGTGGAAATTTGCGGGTTTTACGATGATAGGCGCGATCATCATCGCCTCTTTTTACACGGTCATCATCGGATGGATACTAAAATACGCAGTGATGGTAATAACCGAGCTGCCAAAGGATGTCGAGGCTTCGGAGAAAATTTTTGGCAGTTTTTACGCTAACGACGCTGCGTCTCAAATTTTTTACTTTACGATCGTATTTTTTCTCTGTATTTTTATCGTATCAAAGGGTATAAAAAGCGGCATCGAGCGCGTAAACGTCTGGATGATGCCTTCGCTTCTTATTTTACTCATCATCATGCTTAGCTACTCGTTTACTATGGACGGCTTCGTGCAGTCGGCTAAATTTTTGCTGGTTCCGGATTTTTCAAAACTAGGCGTGAGTAGTATTCTCACCGCGCTTGGGCTTGCGTTTTTTACGCTCTCCCTTGGCGTTGGCGTCATTATTGTTTACTCTGCGTCGCTGCCCGATAATACGAATCTCGTTAGCTCCTCGATCATCATCGTCGTCATAAACGTCGTGATGGGCATTTTGATGGGGCTTGTTATTTTTACCTTTGTATTTGAGTTTGGCGCGACGCCTAGTCAGGGCGTGGGGCTCGTGTTTATCTCGCTGCCTACGTTGTTTGCCAAGCTCGGTACGCTCGGGCACGTGCTGGCGTTCGCGTTTTTCTCGGCTCTGCTTTTTGCGGGCATAACTTCGGCTATCTCGATGCTGGAGCCGTTTACGCACTATCTCATCCGCGAGTTTGGCTTTTCTCGTAAAAAAGCCCTCGCGCTAATCGGCGCTTTCATCTACTGCATGGGCATTTTGTGCATACTTTCAAGCATCGAAGGCGTTAAGGAAAATTTGGTATTTTTCGGCAAGAGCTTCTTTGACTGCCTTGATTTTCTTAGCTCAAATATCATCATGCCGATAGGCGGCATCACGGTGTCGATTTTTGTCGGGTTTGTCATCAAAAAAGACGCGCTTTACATACTTTTTGGGCCGTATATGAGCAGGGCCGTTTTTGAAATTTGGTATTTTATGATTAGATTCGTAGCCCCTATTAGCATCGTCATCATCACGATAAATGCGCTAAGAGGCTAACCGTGGCAAGCGATAAATTTTCTAAAATCGGATTTATATTATCCATCGTGGGTGCCGCGATCGGACTTGGCAATGCGTGGAAATTCCCGTACATGGTCGGCGCAAACGGCGGCTCGGCGTTCGTGCTTTTGTATCTTGTTTTTGCCGTTGCGGTCGGGCTTAGCATATTTTTTGCCGAGATGGCGATGGGTAAAATTTCAAACGCCGATCCCGTTAACGCCTTTCGCTCGCTCGCTCCTAAAAACGGCAAATTTTGGGGCTACGCCGGCGTCATAATGATAACGGGCGTTTTGGTGGCGTCGTTTTATACAGTCATCATCGGCTGGGTTATTAGGTACTCGGTCTTATCTCTTGGCGAGCTTCCGCAAAGTATCGCGGTTTCGGGCGAAAATTTCGGCAAATTTATAAGTTCTGATATCTCGGGTCAAATTTTATACTTTAGCATCGCGTTTGCGGCCTATTTTTTCATCCTCTCAAAGGGCATAAAAGGCGGCATCGAGCGCATAAATTTATGGCTCTTGCCGACGCTTTTTTTACTGCTTATTTTTATGCTGATTTACTCGATGCAGATGGGCGGATTTTCGCAGGCGGCGGAGTTTTTGCTAGTGCCCGATTTTTCTAAGATCACGAGCGAGGCGGTGTTTGTAGCTCTTGGGCTAGCGTTTTTTACGATGTGCGTCGGTATCGGCGCGATCGCGACGTATTCGGTTAGCCTAGATGACAAGACCAATCTTTTTACCTCTTCGCTCTATGTCGTCGCGCTAAACATCATCGTTAGCGTCGTCATTGGGCTTATTGTTTTTACATTCGTTTTCGAGTACGGCGAGCAGCCTAGTCAGGGCGTAGGACTTGCCTTTATCTCGCTGCCTACGCTGTTTGCTAAGCTAGGAGCGATGGGAAACGTCCTAAGCTTTACGTTTTTTACCGCGCTTATTTTTGCGGGGCTTACGTCGGCTATCTCGATGGTTGAGCCGCTTGTTTTTTATCTCATAAACGAGTTTAAGATCCCGCGCTTGGGCGCGATCGCGATCGTGGGCGTTTGCGTTTATTGCCTGGGCACGCTTTGCGCGCTTTCAAACATCGCCGAATTTAAAGACGCTCTCACGTTTTTTGGCAAGGGATTTTTCGACGTTTTAGACTATCTTAGCTCAAATATCATGCTGCCGCTGGGCGGTATAGTGATAGCGGTATTTGTCGGCTACGTTATGAAAAGACGCAGTCTAGAGGAGCTATTTCTACCGTATATGGGTAGGGCGGTTTTTGAAATTTGGTATTTTTTACTGCGATTCGTCGCGCCGATTTGTATTTTGGCGATAATGATAAGACAAATTTTGGGGAGTTAAATGGAACGAAATTTAAAAAAAGTAGAGCGATTTTTCGGTAAATTAGGCGACATCGTGGGCTATGCCTGTGTGCTCGTGATGTTTTTGATGATCTCGGACGTTTTTTTTAACGTCACGGCGAGATATTTTTTCAAATACGGCAACGTCGGCCTCCAAGAGCTCGAGTGGCACTTTTTTAGCGTCATCATCCTGCTTGGCATGAGCTACGCGCTAAAAGACGATACGCACGTGCGAGTGGATATATTTTACGAAAAGATGAGCGTAAAAAAAAGGGCGCTCATAAATATGGCTGGCGTTATCCTTTTCATCCTGCCGCTTGCGCTTTTGGTCGCGTGGCTGAGCTGGGACTACGTCATAGAGGCGTATGAGAGCGGCGAGGGTAGCGCCGATCCCGGTGGTTTGCCATATCGCTGGGTTATCAAGGCTTTTATACCGTTTAGCTTTTGGCTGCTTATATTTTTTAGCGTCGGATACTTTATAAAGTGGCTAAACGTCTATCTGGACGCTCGTTCAAATTTAAGCGAGGCAGGCAAATTTGACGCAAATTTAAACCAAACTGCGCAACAAGGAGAGGGAAAATGACCGGCATCGTAATGTTTTTAGCCGCGCTTTTTATGCTTGCTATCGGTTTTAGCGTCGCATTTACATTTGGCGCTATAGCCGTTATTTTCGGACTCATCGGCGGCATGGTCGAGAGTTTTGGCAACGGCAATGGCTTTATAGGCGGGCTTGAGATATTTAAAGAGACCTTTAACTTTATGCCTTACCGCATCTACTCGATAATGGAAAATAAAATTCTCATCGCCGTGCCGCTTTTTGTTTTTATGGGCATTATTTTGCAAAAGACCAAGCTAGCCGAGAGATTGCTCGAGTCTATGGCGTTTTTATTCGGCGAGATTCGAGGCGGCGTGGCGATTAGCACGGTGCTAGTGGGTGCGCTGCTTGCCGCATCTACGGGCGTTGTCGGAGCTAGCGTCGTAGCTATGGGCGTTATGAGCTTGCCCGTGATGCTAAAGTACAACTACAACAAAGCTCTAGGCTGCGGCACTATTTGCGCTTCGGGTACGCTTGGACAGATCATCCCGCCTTCGATCGTTTTGATTATCCTAGGCGACGTCTTTACGGTGCCTGTGGGCGATCTTTTCCGCGAGGCGATATATCCGGGTCTTGCGCTAGTTGGCGCTTATATAGCCTACATACTCATCATCTCTTACGTTAAAAAAGACTACGCGCCGCCCGTCGCCATCGAGAGCGACGTGCCTAAATCAAAGCAAATTTTAAACGCTATCCTCGCGATTTTGCCGCCGCTAGTACTTGTCGTGTTGGTGCTCGGCTCGATATTTGAAGGCATCGCTACGCCAACGGAGAGCTCGGCGTTTGGCTGCGTGGGCGCGATCTTGCTTTCTGTTTTTTACAGGACTTTTTCGTTTAAGATGCTAAAAGAAGCGCTCGAAGAGAGCGTCAAAACCACGGCCGTCGTCTTTACTATCCTTATCGGCGCGACGGCGTTTTCGATGGTGTTTAGCTACACCGGCGGCGACGAGATCGTCGAAGAAGTGATGTCTAGTTTGCCGGGAGAAAAATGGGGCTTTATCGTCTTATCGATGATTACGATTTTTGCGCTAGGATTTTTTATAGACTTCGTCGAGATTTCGTATATCGTGCTACCGATTTTAGCGCCGATTGCGGTAAATTTAGGCATAAATCCGCTCTATTTTGCTATCGTTATCGCGATGAATTTACAGACTTCGTTTCTAACGCCGCCATTTGGCTTTAGCCTCTTTTATCTAAAAGGCGTGGCGCCGGCAGAGGTCAAGACCTCCGACATCTACCGCGGCGTGGTGCCCTTTATCGCGATACAAATTTTAGTTCTAATCATCTTTACGATTATCTTGCTAGGCTAAAATTTATCTTTGTAAGGCTATAATCTCTTAAATTTACTCAAAGGAGAGAAAATGAGAGAGATAGCCTTAGTTTCGGCGTTTGCCCTGATAGCGAGCGCCGAAAGCAACCTGATAGAAATCTATAAAAACGCCTCATTTATCCATCAAAACTTCACCAACCAAAAAAGCGAATTTAGCTTAAATTTGCCCGATTTCGTCGAGCTTGAGGATATCGACGTGGCTGCGTCGTGCGAGCTAGTGAGCCTAAATTTAAACGAAGCAAAGCCCGCAGAAAACGAGGCCTACGCCAAATTTAAGCAAAACGAAAAAGAGCTTGGGGAGCTAAACGACAAGCTAAATGCGCTAAACTCCAAAAACGCTTTTTTAAATAATTTTCCCGCCTTTAAAGAACAAAGCGTCGCAAATTTGGACGCCGACGGCGATAAATTTTACGAAGCGGTGCTAAAAAATCTAGCTCAAATTTCGCAAACCAAAAAGCAAATCGACGAGCTGAAAAAGAAAATGAACGCGGCCGAGGTTAAAAATTTTCAAAAGCTTGATTTGAAATTCGAGTGCGACCCAAAACAGGTCAAGATATCCTATCCCGTGGGCGTTAGC
>CAUUAH010000125.1:0-5351 GCA_963542985.1 uncultured Campylobacter sp.
CTGCCGTGGACTTAAAATTTCAAACTCATTCAAAGACGCTCAAAAGACGCCGCAATTAGCCTATATTCTCACCCGCTATCATACCAAACGTTAAGCAGTCAGCTATCGCCACGCTACCTAAGCGGCTAGCTCCATGCACGCCGCCTGTGATCTCGCCTGCTGCAAATAGTCTAGGAATAGGCATCTCGGTTTGTAAAGAGATGACCTGAGCTTTGGTATTGATATCGATACCGCCCATAGTATGGTGAAGTTTTGGCGTACCGCGCATAGCGTAGAAAGGCGGTTTAGAGATATCTACGCCGTTTGTAGTGGTTTTATCCATAGGTTTGCCAAAGTCTTCGTCTTTACCTGATTTAACGAAGCTATTATATCTCTCGACGGTCTTTTTTAGCTCTGCAGCAGGGATTTTATAAGCCGCCGCTAGTTCGTCTAGGGTTTCAAATTTCTTTAGTACGCCAGATTCTAGCGGTTTAGTGTAGTGTTCAGGTATGACCATGTTTTTTACGCCCTCGCTATCGCAGAAGTTGATAGGATAGATATCGGCTTTTGCGTCGATTACTTTAAACATAGCTTGAGAGCGGGTGCGGCGGTCTGCTAGCTCGTTCATATAGCGTTTGCCTGTTCTTGGATCGACTGAGATACCGTAGCGGAAGCTTCCGTTTACGTTAAACATAGAGCCAACGCCAAAGCCTTTTTCATCAGGGCATGCCCATGGACCAAATTGTATCCAGCTTAGCTGCACTGGAGTTGCGCCGATCCTAAATGCCTCTTTCATAGCGCCTGCGGTAGCTCCTGGGTGGTTGGTGCTATCTGTGGTTGGTAGGATAGATGGATCTTGAACCTGTCTAAAGAATACGTCGCGGCAAAATCCTCCTGCTGCTAGTACTACGCCTTTTTTAGCTTTTATCGTTTTTTTAGTTCCCGTAGTGTTTTCGGCGTCGTCTTTTTGGCTCTTTGGATCAAATTTATAATCCTCTCTGATGATCACGCCGTCTACGCCGCCGTCTTCGCCGAGTACAAACTCGTCAAATTTAGCTCTTTGTCTTAGCTCGCAGCCTTGTAAGTTTTTAAAGTATTCTACCATCGGCTGAACGATACCCGAACCCGAGCCGTTAGCGGTCTGAAGCGATCTAGGTACGCTGTGTCCGCCTGCGTGAGTAACTTTATCTATGTATTTAGCGCCGCATTTTAGAGTTAGTTTATATGCGTCTTGCGCGCGAGTGGCGATGGTGTCGATTAGATCTACGTGGTTTAGGCCGCGGCCGGCTTTTAGGCAGTCTTTGATAAATAGCTCGTTGCTATCTTTGATGCCTTCTGCTTTTTGCTTGTCGCTGTTTGGAACGGCAAATATGCCGCCGTTAATTACGGAGTTACCGCCGACGCGTCCCATCTTTTCTAGGATTAGGACTTTGTTGCCCTTTTCGGCTGCTGTTATACCGGCCGCAAGTCCTGCAAAACCGGAACCAACGATTACTACGTCCCACTCTTCGTCAAATTTGACGTCTTTAGAGTTTACGGCTGCTTGCGCATTTACCGCACCTAGAGCCAAAGCTCCTGCGCCTACCATACTTAACTTAACAAAATCTCTTCTTGAAACGTTTGAGTTTTTCATAGCTTCTCCTTTAAATTTACGTTAGCTATCTATCTGTAAATCTTTAATTTACGACTATACTCTAAATACCTTTATTACTCTTGGCGTCTTTGGGCGTCCTCCTTAGATTAAATTTATTTTATCTAGTGTTATTATAGGATTTAACTTTAAAGAATAAGCTTAAATGAAGGTGTAATTTGGAATTTATTAGTAATATTTAAAGATTTATTTGGCTTAGGAGCAGCGGCCTTACCGGGCTAGGGATGTGAGGAAATAAAGTCAAATTTGGTATGGTTGGATTTGGGGTGGGGATTTAGAGATAGAAGAGTTGGTTTGGGTGAAATTGGGGATAAATTAGAATTTTTTGGAAATGGGTAGGTGGAATTTGAGGGTGCCGAATATTTTATCAGGAAAAAAGAAAGTAAAAATTTGAGGACATTTTTAGGTGGTGTCCCCAACAGGATTTGAACCTGTGGCCTCAGAATTAGGAATTCTGCGCTCTATCCAGCTGAGCTATGAGGACAGAAAATATATTAAATTTGCAAAATAAAAGCCATTTTAACTGCAAAGGCTAAAATGTGGATTAAATTTAAAGGCGAGGATTTGCATCCCCGCCAAATTCGGGCTTAGCCGTTTCTTTTCTTGATAATCTCTTCGCTGACGTTCTTTGGAACTTCCTCGTAGTGGTCAAATTCCATAGAATATGTCGCGCGACCTTGCGTCATAGAGCGAAGGTCGGTAGAGTAACCGAACATCTGAGCTAGCGGGCAGAAAGCCGTGATGATCTTGCTTCCGTTGCGCTCGTCCATAGAGTTTACTTGGCCGCGGCGCTTGTTTAAGTCGCCGATAACGTCGCCCATATAGTCCTCAGGTGTCTCAACCTCGACCTTCATCATAGGCTCAAGGATAACCGCGCCCGCTTTTCTAGCGCCCTCTTTGAAGCCCATAGAAGCAGCAAGCTTAAACGCCATTTCAGATGAGTCGACTTCGTGATAGCTACCGTCAAATAGAGTAACTTTAACATCCTCGACCGGATAGCCGGCAAGTACGCCATTTTGAAGCGCCTCTTTGCAGCCTTTTTCAACCGCCGGGATGTACTCTTTAGGAACCACGCCGCCTTTAATGTCGTTAACGAACTCAAATCCGCTAGCCGCAGGTAGCGGCTCAAGGCGCAAGAATACGTGTCCGTACTGACCGCGACCGCCTGATTGTTTAGCGTATTTATACTCTTGCTCGACTGTTTTGCGGATAGTCTCGCGGTATGCGACTTGCGGCTGACCTACTTCGGCATCGACTTTAAATTCGCGTAGCATTCTATCTACGATGATCTCAAGATGAAGCTCGCCCATACCGCTGATAATGGTTTGACCGCTCTCTTCGTCGGTACCTACTCTAAAGCTTGGGTCCTCTTGAGCTAGCTTTTGAAGCGCGATAGCCATTTTTTCTTGGTCGGCTTTAGTTTTTGGCTCTACGGCAACGCTGATAACCGGCTCAGGGAAATCCATCTTCTCAAGGATAACCTTGTCTTTTTCGCTCGCAAGCGTATCGCCGGTTAGGGTATTTTTTAGACCTACGACCGCACCGATCTCGCCCGCATGAAGAATCGAAATTTCCTCGCGTTTGTTTGAGTGCATTTTTAGCAAGCGACCGATTCTTTCTTTATTATCCTGAACGGTGTTGTAAGCATAACTACCGCTCTCAAGACTACCGCGGTAAACGCGGATAAAGGTAAGCTGTCCGACAAACGGGTCGGTCATAATCTTAAACGCAAGAGCCGCAAATTCGCCGTTATCAGTGCTTTCTACCGTTACTTCGCTACCGTCTTCATAAACGCCTTTGATCGCCTCGATCTCATCCGGTGCAGGCAAATACGCTACTACCGCATCAAGTAGCGGCTGGATGCCTTTGTTTTTAAATGCCGTTCCGCAAAGCATCGGAGTTATCGTCATTCTTAAGCAGCCTGCTTTGATCCCTTTTTTGATCTCTTCTTCGCTTAGCTCCTCGCCTGAGAAAAATTTCTCCATCAAGCTATCGTCGGTTTCAGAAACCGCTTCGATCAACTTAGTGCGGTACTCTTCGGCTTTTTCTTTTACCTCTGCAGGGATTTCTATCTCTTTATAATCAGTCGGCTTTTTGTCGTCTTCCCAAACGTAAGCTTTCATCTTAACAAGATCGACCACGCCTCTAAAGTTATCCTCTGCACCGATAGGAATTTGAATAGGCACCGGATTTGCTTTTAGGCGGTTTCTGATTTGAGACTCGACGTTAAAGAAATTTGCGCCGATTCTATCCATTTTATTTACAAAAACGATTCTTGGGACGTGATACTTATTTGCTTGTCTCCAAACGGTCTCAGACTGAGGCTGTACGCCGCCGACTGAGCAAAATACCGAAACAGCGCCGTCAAGAACGCGCATAGAACGCTCAACTTCGATAGTAAAGTCAACGTGGCCCGGAGTGTCGATCAAATTTATCTGGTGATCTTTCCAAAAACAAGTGGTCGCCGCAGACGTAATCGTGATACCGCGCTCTTTTTCTTGTTCCATCCAGTCCATCGTAGCAGCGCCATCGTGAACCTCGCCGATCTTGTGGCTCATACCCGTAAAGAACAAAATTCTTTCGCTGGTCGTAGTTTTACCAGCATCGATGTGAGCAGCGATACCGATGTTTCTAACCATATGTAAAGGGGTTTTTCTATCTGCCATTTTAGCCTCCTCTTACCAGCGGTAGTGAGCAAACGCTTTGTTAGCTTCTGCCATTTTGTAGGTGTCTTCCTTCTTCTTGAAAGACGCGCCTTTTGAATTTGCCGCATCAAGTAGCTCGTTAGCTAGCTTGTCGATCATGGTTCTTTCGCTTCTTTTTCTAGCAAAACCGATAATCCAGCGGATAGCAAGAGCTTGTTGGCGAGCCGGACGAACCTCTACCGGTACTTGGTAGGTAGCGCCGCCGACGCGACGAGATTTAACCTCCATAAGAGGCTTAATGTTTTCGATAGCATCGTTAAATACGTCTATACCTTTTACGTCGCCGCTTTTTTTCTCGATAGCTTTGATAGCGCCGTACATGATCTCAGTAGCGACGCTTTTTTTACCGTCGTACATAAGAGAGTTAATAAATTTAGTGATTACCTTATTGCCGTAAATTGGATCCGGCATTACTTCCCTGACGGGAGCTTTTCTTCTTCTCATTTGATTATTCCTTCAAATTTTATAAATTTTACTCAAACCTATGCCGCTAATGGCATGGTCTGCGAACCTAAATTTTTATTTCTTTTTACCTGCTGCGGCTGCCGCTTGACCGGGTTTTGGACGTTTAGCGCCGTATTTTGGGCGAGAAACAGTTCTTTTCGCAACGCCGGCCGTATCGAGAGCGCCGCGTACGATGTGGTATTTAACGCCCGGTAAGTCCTTAACACGACCGCCGCGCACTAGCACGATGCTGTGTTCTTGTAGATTGTGGCCTTCGCCGCCGATATAGCTGATCACTTCAAATCCGCTTGTAAGCCTAACTTTGGCAACTTTTCTCAAAGCCGAGTTTGGTTTTTTAGGAGTCGTAGTATAGACCCTAGTGCAAACTCCTCTTCTTTGAGGACACTCTTTTAGCGCTGGAGATTTTGACTTAAAAGTCACTTTCTTGCGCTCTTTTCTGACCAATTGATTAATGGTTGGCACAGTAATTCCTTTCGACTAAATTTATTAAAAAGACTTGATTTTATTTCTGTCTCTTATACACATCTCCGAGCCCACGAGACTAGCGCTCA
>CAUUAH010000126.1:0-5283 GCA_963542985.1 uncultured Campylobacter sp.
ATGAGCGCTAGTCTCGTGGGCTCGGAGATGTGTATAAGAGACAGCCTTTATAGAGGCCAAAGACGCCGTAATAAGCGGCGGCGGATATGTATGCCAGGACTGCATAAAGGATAGAAAATGAAACTGATCGGCCACGAGCTAGTGGCGTATGAGCCGCTGTTTTGGCGCGAAAATGCCCAGCAGATCGAAGCTGGCAAGCAAAATTTATTTAAATTTGACGAGGCTGCGATAAAGCGCGCGCAAGAACTCGGCGCCCAATTTAGCGTCGAAGCTGAAAATCTAAACGAAATCATCGTCGCAAACGCGGCCGGAGCGAAATTTATCGTCGTGCCCCGCGAGCTTGCCGGCAAAGCGGCAAAGCTTGCGCAGGATTATCTGTTTGACGCTCAAATTTGTGCCTTTGTAGAAAGCGAAAACGAGCTGGCCGCGCTTAGCGAGACGGGCGCAGACGTCGCGATATTTAAAAACGCCGTAATAGACAAGGATAAACGATGATAAAATTCCCGCCGCTATATCTAAAATTTCTAGAAGATATCGAGGGCGAGGAGTGCGTGGACGTTTTTAACGAAGCGGGAGCGGGCGCATACCTATACGGGCGCGCAGCTCTAGCCGAGCGAAACGAAACCTACGAAGTAGCGCTTTACGAGCCCGGTTTTTATATGATAGGTCAAGACGGCGACCTTGGATTTTTTATAAAATTAAACTCGGACGATGCGATTTATCTAAACGATCTAGGCGCACTGGGCTCGTCTCCGATGCGCATAGCGGAGAAAGATATTTTTGCCCTTATCGAAAAGATAAAAGACGGCGGCGAGATATTTTCGTAAAATTTATACGAGTAAAGGAAACAAATGGAACTTTTTAAAACCGCATTTTTGATGACGGCGCTGATGCTGCTTTTCGTAGCCGTCGGCGGCGCGATAGGCGGCACGAGCGGTATGATGGTCGCATTTTTAGTTGCGCTTGGGATGAATTTCTTTTCGTATTTTTTCTCGGACACGCTCGTGCTAAAGCACTACCGAGCCGTACCCGTGGACGAAGCGCACGCGACGGGACTTTATCAGATCGTACGCGGGCTTTGCGCGAAGGCAAATTTGCCGATGCCAAAGATCTACATCATCCCAGAAGCCGTACCAAACGCCTTTGCCACGGGTCGCAACCCGAGCCACGCCGCAGTGGCCGTGACTGAGGGCCTGCTAAATATACTCAACAAAGACGAGATCGAGGGCGTGCTAGCTCACGAGCTAAGCCACGTGCGCCACTACGACATCCTAACTGGCTCTATCGCGGCGGTTTTTGCTGGCGCGATCGCGATACTGGCGAATTTCGCGCAGTTTGGCGCGGCAAACCGTCAAGGCAAGCAAAATCCGCTAATGCTAATCGCACTAGCCGTCATCATGCCGCTAGCAGCCACCGTCATACGCATGGCGATCTCGCGGGTGCGGGAGTTTGAGGCCGATAGGGGCGCAGCGATGATAACGGGCAAGCCCCAGCACCTAGCAGGCGCCCTGCGCAAGCTCGAGGACTACGCGCGCGGACGCGTGATGGCAAACGCCGACGAACAAAGCGCGCATATGTTTATCATCAACCCTTTTAGCGGCGTAAAAAGCGCGCTGAGCTCGCTGTTTCGCACGCACCCAAGCACCCAAGACCGTATCGCCGCGCTAGAGAATTTACGCTCGCAACTAGATGGCGAAAACGGCGTGAAAGAGTATTTTAGAAAATAAATTTGACGGCAAATTTAAGCCCTCGTTTCGCCGTTAAATTTGAGTAAAACGGCTTGGCTTTGGGCGTTAAATTTAACGCCAAATTTAACCCTGCGTCGCGTCAAATTTGACCGTACGCATCAAAGCAAATTTATCAAAAAGGTAAAAATATGAAAATAGCCGTAAACGGCACGAGCGGATTTATCGGCGGCGAACTCTGCCGCTTTTTTAGAGCCCAGGGGTACGAGATAGTAGCTATCCCAAGGGCCGCCTACGCCGACAAAGACGCGCTCAAAAACCTCATCAAAGACTGCGACGCGGTTATAAATTTAGCCGGCGCTTCTATCGCCGCAAGATGGAGCGAGGCGTATAAAAAGCGCCTTCGCGCAAGCAGGATAGAGACGACGCGCACGCTGGTTTGCGCTATAAACGAGCTAGAAAATCCGCCCTTTTTCATCAGCGCTTCAGCCGTTGGAATATATGAAAACGGCATTGGCCACGACGAGAGCTCGGTCAAATTTGACCGCGGATTTTTGGGCAAGCTGGCATGCGAGTGGGAGAGCGAGGCCGCTAAGGCACGGACGCAAACGGCGATATTTCGCCTAGGCGTAGTGCTAGGGCGAGGCGGCGCGTTAGCTAAGATGCTGCCGGCATTCAGGCTTGGTCTTGGCGGCAAGCTCGGTAGCGGCGAGCAGGCGTTTTGCTGGATTCACATCGCTGATTTGCTAGAGGCATTTAAATTTACCTTGCAAAACCGCCAAAACGGCGTTTTTAATCTCGTTTCGCCGCAACCTAGCACAAACGGAGAATTTACTAAAATTTTAGGTAAGGTTTTAGGGCGACCGACGTTTTTTAAAGTGCCTAAATTTGCGTTAAATTTGATGTTTGGCGAGGGGTCTAGCGTGCTGCTTGAAGGTGCGAAAGTCTATCCGCAAGCCTTGATAAAAAGCGGATTTAGCTTTAAATTTAGCGATCTAAAAATGGCGCTTGAAGATATTTTAAAGTAAATTTGAGAATTGGCGGAATGCAAATTCGCATGGCGGCAAATTTACGTCGCGGCTTTGAAAATCCAAACAACCCGCGCTAACCCTGCGTAAATTTGACGACGCTACGAAAATTTAGCCGCGGCTAGAATCTCGTCCGGTTTTACCACAAATCCAAATTTTAAAAACACCGGCGTAAAGGCATAAGAGCAAATACGATAACGCCCTAAAACATAAAATGCTTTGCCCGCTGATATGGCTGGCTACAAATCGGTAAGTAAAATTTAACGAGCCTGACGCTTAGGCAAAATTTAGCGCAAATTTGAATAAGACGGCAAATTTATGCTTTTAAAAAATCGCAAACTAAGCTTATAAATTCGGAAAGCTAGCTTTTGGCGTTAGTTCTACGCGCAGAGCTTACCGTCTGCGCGCTCAAGCGCACTTACGAGAAGTTTTACTCAAACCGCCTCGAGATGCTAGGCGAGAGCTTGGTCAAGACGTCATAACTAATCGTGCCGAAAAAATCCGCCCAAACGCTAGCGTCGTCAAATACGCAAATTTTATCGCCCGCGTCTTCGCAGCAAAAGCTATCCATCGACATTTTGCCAAGCAACCGCTGTCCGCCGGCAGTCTTTAGCTCGCCCTCGCCCCCGTAGCGTAGCAGTCCGTCGCCGTAGCCTAGGTCGTAAACGGCGATTTGCATATCCTCGCTCGCGCAAAATTTAGCGCCGTAGCCCGCGCATTGCCCTTTTTTTAGCACCCTGCCGCTGACCTTATGCGCCCAGAGCGACGCCACGTGCTTTAGCTCCAAACTATCGTCAAACTGCGCGTATCCGTAGGCTGCGATACCCACGCGCACGCACTCGTCCGCTAGCTCGCCGAAACGCTCGGTCGCAGCGGAGTTGTGCGAGTGAAAGACCAAACCCTCGCCGCAAATTTCGCGCACTAAGGCTTTTGCCGCGGCGAAATTTTGCCTCTGTACAAAATAATCGCTACTAAGCTCTTCAGCGCTTCTAAAGTGCGTAAATGCGCCGCAAATTTGCAGTCCGTGCGCCAAAGCCGCCTCGCACGCCGCACGCACTTCGCCCACCGCGACGCCGTTTCGGTGCATGAGCGTATCGACGGCGATATGCACGCGCGAACCTTGTTTAAATTTAGCAATCAGCGAAATGTCGTTTACCGCATAGATAAATCGCTCGCTCTCACCTCCGTGCGGGATGTGCGAAAGGATGAGGATGTGCTCAAAAAAGGGTTCCAGCTCGCGCGCCTCGGCCTCGTTTTTGACCGCGCAAAATTTGATGCCGTAGCTTGCCGCCTCACGCCCCACAAGCGCCGCTCCGTGCCCATAGGCATTGTCTTTTAGCACCAAAATCACGCGATCTTTGCCGCCTGCTTTGGCGCAAATTTTGGTTAGATTATGGATGTAGGCGGATCTGTTTAAAACGAGTTCAGACATTGAATTTTACGCCAAACGCCTCATAAACATTAGGAAGTAGCTTCCTAATACTATAATCGTAAGAGTAAAATTTAGCGTAGAGAGCCTTTAGATCGGCCTCTTTAACCGCCGCAAAGTCAAACACGTCCGTGCCCGCAACCTTTGGCACTTGGCGGTCTAGCTCGGCGAAAAACTCGCCCCTAGCCTTTAAAATTTCCTCGATCTGATTTTTTACTATTTCGCTTTTTTCTTGCATTTACTTCTCCGTTAAAATTTTAAATTTATCTTTATCTAGCCGCACGTAGAGCTCTTTTTGCCCCTTAAATTCGTGACTCGGCGCAGCGTAATCCTCGTCAAAAACCACTCTAAAAAGATTTTGCCCTTTTGTATTTGGATACGGCGTCACGCTAAAATTTGAAGCTTTTATGCTCTTTTTTTCATTTAGCGCAAAAATTCTCTTTTTATTTTCGGCAAATTTGGCTCTTGATAGCGCGTTTTTGCCGTCTATTTTTACAAATTCGTCCGCGTAAAAACCGAGGTAAATTTTAGTTTCGTTATCTCGCCACGCCTGCAGCCACTCGTGCAGATGCGCTAGTACGCGCGCGACGTCGTCTTTGCTAGCGTCCACCTTTTGGCTTTCGCTGATTATCACGACGCCCTCACTACCGATCAGTTGGCCAAATTTCACCAGCGCGTCGTTGTTAAACGCCACGCAGCCGCGCGTTTTTACTTCATCCTCGCGTTTGCCTTTCATCGGCAGGCCGTGTATCCAGATGCCTCCGCCCGTTTTTTGAGCGGCTTTGTCGTGGGCGTTCGGGTATGATAGCGACATCGCAAGCGGCCCGTAAAATGGATCTGGCGGCGTAAATTTGTCCGTGACGTCGTAAACTCCGACCGGCGTTTTTAGGTCGCCTTCTTTAAATTTATCCCCGCTTTTGCCCGTTATCACGCTTTGCGAGAAAATTTCCTCCAGCGCGCCACCTGCATACTCAAAGCTTTGCAGGGTTTTTTGCGCTTTATTTACGACGATGATTTTGGTTTTAGCCTCGTAGTAACCGTATCTGACGTCAGCTGCGCCTAGCTTTTTTAGCCAGTATTTAGCTCCTGTCAAATTTGCGTCCGCTAAAGCCTCGGCGAGTAACATTTGAGAGTATATAAT
>CAUUAH010000127.1:0-5276 GCA_963542985.1 uncultured Campylobacter sp.
TATAAGAGACAGCTATATAAACGGCGCATTAAAAGAAAAAGAATTTAAAGCCGCAAACGCTGCGTACGCAAAGCTAATACTAAATCCAAAAGACGAGCAGGCAAAAGCCGAGCTAAAGCAAAAAGATCCTTCGCTTTACGCGCTTTACGAGTTTAAAAGAGCGGTTGACAACAACGACACGAACGCGCTAAAGTCGCTTGCCAACGAACAGATCGACCCGCTTTTAAAAGATATCGTAAAGTCTCAGATAAACGAGCCTAGCGGTCAAATTTTAAGTTCATACAAAGCCATTATCAGAGGCTACGAGCTGATGAAAGAAAATAAAATCGACGAAGCAAAAAACGAATTTAAAAAGGTTCCGTTAAATTCACAGCTACAATCCATAGTTAAAAATTTAGAACACTATCAAGGAAACGCAAAATGAGAAAATTTCAAGCTATTTTAACGGCCGCACTCTGCGTAGCGGTGCTTGGCGGATGCAGCACAAAAAGGCAGTATTTCGAGCCGACCGACGTACAAAATGAAAAAATTTCAGAAAATAGACTACCGGCTAGCATCGCGACTGCGAGCCTAAACGGAGCGGTGCTAAAAAACGGCATGGCGATAACCAAAAACGGCCTACTCTCGCCAGAGATAAAGCTACCAAAGGGCGCAACCTTGTTAAATTCGGCCGACGGTAAATTTATCAGCTCCGATTTGGATGGAAATTTGATCGTCGCAAACGGCTCAAACGAGATTTTATTTCAGAAAAAATTTAACGAAGCTATCGTTTCGGCAGCTCTTGAGGGAGACAAGCTAGCCCTTTTAAGCGCGGGTAACGTCATATATCTCATCGACATCGCGACGAGCGATACTTTGCTCGAATTTGAAAGCTCAAACGTTTATGCGCAGGATTCCCGTGTCGCGGCACCGTTTTTCATGAGCTCGCTTGTCATCTTCCCCACTCTAGACGGCAAGATCATGATAGTAGATAAAAACCAAGGCCGAATTTTACGCGACGTAGTCGTAAGTAGCGAACAGTTTTTTAACAACATCATATCTCTTAACGTCGTAAACGACACGATGATAGCCGCCACAGGCAAGCGTATCGTCTCGATAAGTCCGGAAAAAACGGTTTACTATAGCGGCGAGATAAAAGACATCGTCATAAACGGCGAATACGTATATATCCTACTAAAAGACGGCAAAATCGTGCTTGGCGACCTAAATTTACAAAAGATAAAAGACGTGGAATTTAAATTCGCCATCTTTTCAAGCGCCACCGTTTATAACGGCTCGCTTTATATAATGGAAAAAACAGGCTACCTTATCAAGACCGATTTGGCGCTTGAAAATGCCAAAATTTACGAGCTTTCAGACGAGGTCGAGAGTCAAATTTTCGCCGGCGCGAAAGAATTTTACTACGACGATTACAGCTTAGAGCTTAAATGACGAAGCAAGAAATTTATCAAGTTCTGGAAGCTAAAAAAATCATCTTAAAAAATATAAGCTGGGTGGAGCTTGATAAATTTACTAAAAAAAAGACCCTTGTCGCGCTTACGGGCGTCGAGATGAAGGGCTTTTATACGCTTTTGTTTTTCCGCAGCGCAAAGGCTAGATTTTTAAGCAAAGAATTTGAAGCGATTGATGAAATAGCTTGCAAAATCGCCGAGCAAACGGGCGTAAATTTTAAGAAAAAAGCTATTTTTTATAGTTCGGACATCTGCTCGAAAACTGCAAATTTGATGAAAGAAAACGGCTACAAACATGACTCTATGTGACGTAGGCAACACTAACGCCACCTTCTTTGAAAACGGCAAAATCACCAAAATCAAGCTAGAAAATTTTAAAGATTTTAAAAGCGACGAGAAGATTTATTTTATTAGCGTAAACGACGAAGTGACTAAAAGGCTGCAAAATTTGCCCAAATTCGTAAATTTGGAGCCGTATTTTGAACTAGACACTATCTACAACGGCCTAGGTATCGACCGCATCGCAAGCTGCTACGCGATAAAAAACGGCCTCATCATCGACGCAGGCAGCGCTATAACGATGGACGTGATGATGAACTCGATGCACCTTGGCGGTGCGATAATGCCTGGTATATCGCATATTTTAAAGACCTATGAGGCTATCTCGCCGAGGCTAAAAATCTCGCTAAATTCACAGATCGACCTCGACGCTCTCCCACAAAAAACGACTGATGCGGTGAGCTACGGCGTCATCAAGCCGATCCTACTTCTCATAGAAAATATGGCAAACGGCTCGAAAATCTACTTCACGGGCGGCGACGGCGAGTTTTTATCGCGCTTTTTTGCCACGAGTATCTACGACCGCATGCTCGTATTTCGCGGGATGCAAAAACTAATCGAACAAAAAAAGGACATTTTATGCTAACGGTTGCTCTACCAAAAGGCCGCATCGCCGACGAAACACTCGCGATTTTTAGGAAAATTTTTCAAAGCTCGTTTGAGTTTGAGGACAGAAAACTGCTGATGAGCGAGGGCGATTTTAAATTTCTAATGGTTCGCAACCAAGACATCCCGACCTACGTCGCAAACGGTGCTGCAGATATCGGCGTGGTGGGCCTTGACGTACTTGATGAGCACCGTCCAGACGTCGTGCGCCTACTTGATCTAAAGATCGGCAAATGCCGCGTCTGCGTGGGTATCAAGGAGGGCGAGGAGTTAAATTTAAACGCTCCCGAGCTAAAGATCGCTACCAAAATGCCGCACATTTCGCGCAACTATTTTGCCGCAAAGGCCACCGCGCTAAAGATCATCAAGCTCTACGGCTCGATCGAACTAGCGCCGCTGGTCGGGCTCGCCGACGCTATCGTGGACGTCGTGGAAACAGGCACGACGATGAAACAAAACGGGCTTAGAGTTGCTGAAACCATCATGCACAGCTCCGCGCACCTTATCGCAAACAAAAATAGCTTTATCATCAAAAAAGACGAAATTTTATCGCTTTACGAAAAGATCAAAGCGCAAATTTAAATCAAATTTTAATTACGCCGCGCGCCTGCGAGCTTTGTGTGATAAAACATCGCTCGCGCCTCGCTTACTGCGCTGCTTGCTGCTTTTTATGCCGATTCACAACGATTTTACTCTACTTGTAAATTTGACGAAATAAGTTGCGACTATTACTGTAGATGAGTCGATGCTAAGTCAAACGAGAATATGGCACTACATAAATTTAGATATTTCAAATGCACTATTAACGCCGCCGTTTTTATCGTCCGCTGTCGCCATCAAGATGGTGTTAAATTTAAGTTACTTTCTACCAAATAAGCTTATTTTTCTTCGCATCAAATTTGCTGGCATTCACCTCACTGCACCAAGTCAAATTTGTAAAATCAGCGTCAAATTTAGCGATAAATTTAAGCCGCTCCGTATTTGCGACTATTTGCAAGAAGTAAATTTTATAAGGTTTTAGCGCAGGCTATCGCTAGGCTCGCCCAGATAAAAGCCCTGAAACTCATCCACGCCAAGCTCCACGCAAGTATCATAGACCTCTTTTGAGCGGACGAATTCGGCAATCACCGTGATATCAAGCTTCTTGGCAAATGCGATGATAGCGCCCGTTATCACGCGGGAGTCCTCGTTCGTGTCGATATTTTTGATGATGGAGCCGTCGATTTTGATATAGTCTGGTTTTAGTTTTAGGATATACGAGAAGTTGCTATATCCAGAGCCAAAGTCGTCTATGGCGATCTTTGCGCCCATCCTGCGCACGCGGTCGATAAATACACCTATGCGCTCGATGTTTTCGATATTTTCATCTTCCAAGATCTCAAATATCACGCGTCCGGCGACTTTATATTTGTTCATTTTTTCGATGATAAACACGCTCACGTCACCGTCAGTCATGTCGCGTCCAGATAAATTTATCGAGATCATGGCATCAGGTCTATCGGCGATTAGTTTGAAGCTTTTTTCGATCAGCATTTTTTCGATATCGGTGTAGCGTTTGATGCGTTTTGAAACCTCCAAAAAGACGCTTGGCGAGATGATTTCGCTGCTGTTTTGGATGCGGATCAGGGTTTCATACTTTACGATTCGCTTTTCTTTATTAAATATCGGCTGATAAAACGGCACGATCTTGTCGTTTATGATGGCGTTTCGTATCATATTTGAGCGAGTGATCTGCTCGGCATATTGCGGCGTATCGTCGATGTTTTTAAAGTAGCAGAAATAATCCTTGCCGCTTTGTTTAGCAAACTCAAGCGCCGTCATCGCCTTTTTAAGCGTGTCTGATTCATCTAGCGCAAAGCCCACGGTACAGTGGATCTCGATCTCGCTTTGTTCGCCATCCTCGGCGATCATGTCGATGACTAGGCCTTTGATGTTATCTAAAAGCTCGTTTGCCAGATCCTCATATCTATCGATAAAAAGCTCTGCATCTTCGACCAGCGCAAACTGATCTGGTCCGACGCGGTAAACGGTCATGCCGTTATCCTCGGCAAATTTTTGCGAGACTTCCGTCATTTTTATTAAAATTTGATCGCAAACCGAGACGCCAAAATAGTTATTCATTTTTCTAAACTCATCTATATCCATGACGATGACTTTAGGATTTTTCATCTCCGCCGTATCGCGTTCGAGGGCGACTTTATTTGGCAAGCCCGTAAGATCGTCGATATAAAGGCGTTTTTGCATTTCGGCATTTTTTTCTAGGAGCTTTTCATTGCTTTTTACCAGCGAAATTTGATTATCGCGGATACCTCTATAAAAGAGAAAATACTGAAAAATACAAATGAACGCCATAACGCCCGTCACGATGAGCGTATTTTTCATATTTACGATAAACCACTCTCCAAAAAGCGGATCGTCCAAGCCTGAAATTTTGACATTGTGAATCATGTTGTAGCCAAGGATCACGTCGCCTATTTTCTTAAAATAGCAAACCTCGGCCTTGTTGTCTTGTATGAGATTTATGCGCTTATATACGCCGTTTTGTTTCAAATTTACATGCGCTTTGCCGTCCATCTCGCAAAATTTATACGGCAAAACCTCGCCTATCAAATTTGGATGCTGCGAGCTAGCTAGAACTAGGAGTTCGCCCGTTTCGCCCGTTTGCTTAAATATCCAAGACGGTACGGCCTTGGTAGCCTCAGAGTAGCGCTGAAACTCCTTTATATCGCCTTTTGCTATGTTTTTATATATGATTTGAATTATGTTCATAAAGGCCTCGGCCTTCTCGTTAACGGTTACGTTTGACGGGTAATTAGTCGAGTCCTGAAATTTATTATAAAATATAAAAGATGTTACCAGAAACGAGCAGATCACGAGCAA
>CAUUAH010000128.1:0-5238 GCA_963542985.1 uncultured Campylobacter sp.
GAGATGAGCGCTAGTCTCGTGGGCTCGGAGATGTGTATAAGAGACAGATTTGCTAGAGTGCGGCGTTCATTTCGGACACCAAACACGCAGATGGAATCCGAAGATGAAAAAATTCATTTTCGGCGAGAGAAAAGGTATCTATATCATAGATCTACAAAAAACTATCCGCTACTTCCGCTACACTTATAACGTCGTTCGCGATGCGGCTGCAGAGGGTAAAACCATACTTTTCGTAGGTACTAAAAAACAAGCCGGCGCAACTCTAAAAGAGTATGCTGAAAAATGCGGCATGCCGTACGTAAATCACCGCTGGCTAGGCGGCATGATGACAAACTTCGGCACTATCCGCCAATCTATCCGCAAGCTAGAAGTAATCGAGGCTATGGAAGAAGACGGCTCTATAAATTTATTAACTAAAAAAGAAGCTCTAATGCTTCGCCGCAAAAAAGAGAAGCTTCTAGCGTCTCTAGGCGGTATCAGAAACCTAAAAACCGTGCCTGATATGATTTTCGTCATCGACACCGTGAAAGAAAAAATCGCCGTACAAGAGGCTAACCGCCTAAAAATCCCTGTCGTAGCTCCGATCGATACAAACTGCGATCCTGACGTTATCGACTTCCCGATCCCTGGCAACGACGACGCGATCCGCTCTGTTCAGCTTTTCTGCCAAGAGATGGCCGAGGCTATCATCGAGGGGCGCTCTCAGCTTGAAAAAGACGGTGGCGAGCAAGAAGAAGGCAAAGAGGCTGTAAGCCAAGCCGAAAAAGACGCAGTCGTAAACGAGGCTGTTAACGAAGACTTCTCCGAGGACTTCAGCGAGGACGAAGAGTAATGGAAATCAGCGCACAAATGGTAAAAGAGCTCCGCGAATCAACCGGAGCCGGAATGATGGACTGCAAAAAGGCGCTAGCCGAAGCTAACGGCGACATGGAAAAAGCCGTTGATATATTGCGCGAAAAAGGTCTAGGTCAGGCCGCTAAAAAGGCTGACCGCCTAGCTAGCGAGGGTCTTGTGAGCGTTGTTGTTTGCGATCACTGCAAAACCGCGACTATCAGCGAGATAAACTCTGAGACTGATTTCGTCGCTAAAAACGCTCAGTTTCAAAATTTGACAAAAGATACTACGGCGCACATCCAAACAAATTTGATAAAAGACGTCGAGAGTCTAAACGCAAGCGTTATCAACGGCGTTAAATTTGAGGATTATTTCAAAAGCCAGATCGCTACTATCGGCGAAAATTTGGTCGTTCGCCGCTTTGAGACTATAAAAGCAGACGACAAAGGCGTAGTAAACGGCTATGTGCACTCAAACGGCCGCGTAGGTGTGCTTATCGGCCTAGCTTGCGAAAGTGCAGAAATCGCAAACAAAGCAGCTGAATTTGCAAGAAATTTATGCATGCACGCAGCTGCTATGAAACCAAGCGTAATCAGCTATAAAGACCTTGATAAAGATTTTGTTGAGAAAGAATTTATCGCGCTTCGTGCTGAGCTTGAAAAAGACAACGAAGAGCTAAAACGCCTAGGCAAGCCGCTTCACCACATCCCTGAGTATGCTAGCCGCTGCCAAATAGGCGATGCAGAGCTTGCTAAAGCTACGAAAGCTATCGAAGAAGAGCTAAAAGCCGAGGGCAAGCCTGAGAAAATTTGGGATAAAATCATCCCTGGCAAGATCGATAGATTTTACGCCGACAACACCGTTTTAGATCAGCGCCTTACGCTGCTTGGACAGTTTTACGTAATGGACGATAAAAAAACTATCGAGCAAGTCGTTGAAGAAAAAAGTAAAGAGCTAGGCGGCAAGATCGAGATCGTAAAATACGTTCGCTTCGAGCTTGGCGAAGGCCTAGAGAAGAAAAATGAAGACTTTGCAGCCGAGGTTGCGGCGCAAATAGGCTAAATTAATGGAAATCTTAAAGGGCGTAAATCTAGGCTTTGCGTATGATTATACGCTCTTTGAGAATGTAAATTTAAGCGTCAATGCCGGCTGCAGCTGCGCTATAACGGGCGTTAGCGGCTGCGGCAAATCAACTATACTTCATATACTTTCCACTCTTTTGCGACCCAAAAACGGTGAAGTTATCTACGGCGGCAAATCGCTTTACAATCTATCGGCAAACGAGCTTTTACGCATTCGCAGATTTGATTTTGGTATCATTTTTCAGGCGCACTATCTTTTTAAAGGCTTTAGCGCGCACGAAAATATCGAGCTAGCCTCCGTTTTATCCGCACAAAAGATCGATGATGAAATTTTGTCAAATTTAAAAATAGACGGCGTAATGAATCAAAAAGTAGGCGAGCTAAGCGGCGGCCAGCAGCAGCGCGTCTCGATTGCTAGAGTGCTTTGCAAAAAGCCGCGCGTGATATTTGCCGACGAGCCGACGGGAAATCTAGACAAGCAGACCGCAAACGAAGTGATGCAAACGCTGTTTAACTATATCAAAACAAACGATGCGGCACTGGTTTTGGTCACTCACGACAATGAGCTCGCGCAAAGATGCGACGAGGTTTACCGCCTCGAAGACAAAAAATTCTCTTTAATTTCTCCCGAAGCTATTTGAATATTTTTGCAGCAACGATTTGCCAAATTTATGGCTTAAAATTTAAGCTCAAATTTGCAAGCTGCTTTTTGAGTTTAAATTTATCGCAAACCGCCTAAAGCGACCACTTCTGAACGAACAAAATTTATGATCAAATTTAGTCTCGTAGCCGTATTTTATAAAGCGTAGCGATTTTTTAAATTTACTCCCGGCAAACTAAAATTTAGCCCAAAGCAAAAGCTAAAAGCGACCATCAAATTTAAACCTCTTAAATTTAAAAAGCAACAACGGTACGCATAAAATTTGGCAGACAAAACGGTATTTTGTAGCCCTTGATAACGCCCAAATTTTCACACGTTTTCATTCTACTTTCAAATTTACCGAATTTTCAAGGATTTAACCCTAAAATAACGGCATTTAAATTTAAAACGAAAGTGTCAGGTGGAGTTAGTCGAGTTTTTTGCGCCCGAGCGCGTCATCACCTTTATGCTGCTGTTTGCGCGTATCGGCGGGCTAATGCTGTTTTTCCCGTTTTACGGGCACGAGCAGATACCTATGAGCGTCAAGACCGCGTTTTCGTTTCTGCTAACGCTATTTTTGTTTCCGCTTGCTAGCATTAAAAACGGCGAGATTTACTATCTAGCCGTCGAGATCGTGAGCGAGGCGGCGCTGGGGGTTTGCGCAGGACTGCTACTTCATATCGTTTTTGCCAGTTTGCAGCTAGCGGGTGAGCAGATCTCGATGATCATGGGCTTTTCGATGGCTTCGGTACTTGACCCACAGACCGGCCTTAGCTCGCCGGTGATCTCAAATATCATAAATTTCCTCGCACTCATGACATTTTTGGCCTTCGACGGGCATCATTTGATCCTGCTTTTTATCTCAAATTCTCTTACGCACATTCCGCTGGGTGGCTTTTATCCGAGTCCTGATATCGTGCAGTACGCCTCAAAATCCATGATAAATTTATTTACTTTCGGGTTTATCATTTCCTTCCCGATTTTGGCGCTTTCGCTGCTTTCGGATCTGATTTTTGGTATGTTGATGAAGACGATGCCGCAGTTTAACCTGCTAGTCGTGGGCTATCCGATCAAGATCACGATCGGCTTTGCCGTGCTGATCGCGATATTAGCGGGCATGATGGAGCTTTTTAGGCAGCTTGTGCTTCGCGTTATCAACGACCTTCCGTCGCTATTTTTTTAAAACTAAGCTTGAAGTAATGGAAAATGTTTTAAAATACATTTTTTAGGTATAAAAAGGAGAATTCGTGAAAATCGTTCTTATAAACGCCAATCCCGCGGTATCGCGTTTGGCGACGCTGGCTCTTAGCAAAATGGGTTACGAATACGTCGAGATCGGCGATATAGGCGAGCTTAGCGGCGTTTTTGACGTGCTTATTTTAGACAGCGATATCGACGCAAAAGAGATGAACCTAAAAGAATTCGCAAATAAAATTTTATACCTTTCTTCTAAAAATTCTCCGACCTTTGAAAATGCCGACAGGATACTGCCAAAGCCGTTTTTGCCGACAGAATTTATCACTATCGTGGAGGATCTGGCGAGCAAAACAAAGAGTGCCGAGCAGCCTGCTGCGATAAATAATGAAACCGCCGAAGTGTCGGTCGAGGGATTTGAGTTTATAGATGATCCAACTGAGGATGTATTTGAAGACGAGATCTTGGAGGCGGACGCGAGCGAGTTTAAGCTGGATGACGAATTTGACGATGATTTGCAGGGGGCACCAGTGAAAGATGGCGCCTTTGACGAGCTAAACGAGATCGTAAAAGCAATCGACGATATGGATGAGCTAAGCGAAAAGCTCGAAGGCAATGAGCTGGATTTAGACGATGCGGACGATGAGCCGACGGAGTTTGACGAGTTTGAAATAGCTGCAAAAGACGATAAATTTGACGATCTTTCTGCTGATTTGGATATACCTGACGAGCTTCTGGGCGACAAATTTGAGCTAACGGACGAGCCTGAACTCGGCGCAACGCAGTTTGTCGCCGTGAACGACGAAGATGAGCCTGAAGAGGCTGAGGATAAATTTGAGCTTGATTTTGACGGCAGTATCGAGGATATCAAGCATCAAATCGACGAAATAGACAAGATGGACGAGCTGTCTGAAAATTTGGATACAGACGACGAGCCTTTGGATGCTAAATTTGAAACGGCGGACGAGCTTAGTGTGGATGAGTTTGTCGATATGGATAGTGCGGACGAGCAAGAAGTCCTACAAAGCCTTGAGCAAGCGGAAAATGACGATAAATTTGCAATAGAAGAAACTGAGGAGCAAGAGGATATCTTCGCCGATATGGATATGAAATCCGACGAGCCAGACGAGCAAGAGGTGCAGGTCAAAAATAGTGCTTTGGGCTATGAGTTTTTGCTAGATGATATGGACGTAGCGGGCGAGGTGGAGAAAGAGGATTTTGCGAGCGAAGAAAATTTGACGCAAGATGTTTTGGATAACGAGCTTGCGGATGATATTTTTGCCGTAGAGGAGCAAGGCGAGACGGAAATAAATCTCGAGCAAGAAGCACAAGAAATCAGTGGGTCCGAAGCCATGCAAAACGAGCCTGAAATAGCGCAGGAGCTTGATCCGAGCGAGTACGGCGATATCGAGCAAATCAGCGAAAAAGATATGGCATTGGCGCTGTCTCTTATACACATCTCCGAGCCCACGAGACTAGCGCTCATCT
>CAUUAH010000129.1:0-5195 GCA_963542985.1 uncultured Campylobacter sp.
ACACGCGTAAGATCGTCGGCAGCGTCAGATGTGTATAAGAGACAGGCCTAGCACCGCGCAAACCGCGCTCGTAAGGAAAAAAATTCTCATCGGATGAGTGAAAAAATCGTTAATCATAATAAATTTTTCCTTTAAAATTTTCGTCTATCACGCCGCTAGCGTAGGCAAAATCCCGCTGCGAAAAGGCGCGGTCAAGCTCCAATTCGCGCTCGATCACCGCGCCCTTACTTGCTAAAAAGCAAATTTTACTCGACATCCTAGCCGCCTCCATCCTATCGTGAGTCACCAGCACTACGCTCATACCCTCCTCAACGCGGCGCGTGACGATACCTATCAGGATTTCCTTCATATCATAATCAAGCCCGGAAAACGGCTCGTCCATCAGCAATAAATCAGGCTTTGTCACGATCGCCCGCACGAAAGCAACCCTTTGACGCATACCGCCGCTTAGCTCGTCAGGGTACTTTAGCGCGTCTTTCTCTGTTAGCCCAAGCCTAGCAAAGAGCTCTAGCACGGCCTTTTCATCAGGTTCGTCCATCACGAGCAGTACGTTTTCGAGCGCATTTTTCCACTCGAGCAGGCGATTTTCCTGAAAGAGATAGGTCGTTTTATTAAATTTATTGATTATTTTGCCTTTGCGCGGATCGATAAGCCCCGATATCAGGCGCAGGATCGTGGTTTTACCGCAGCCGCTCGCGCCAAATAGCGTCACTACTTCTCCAGCGCCGACCTTTAGGCTAAAATCGCGCACGACCTTGTCGCGTAAAATTTCGTATTCTAAATTTTGAAGTTCCAGCATAGCAAACTACCTTTTCCACGGCATTAGCGTGATCTTTAGCGGCTCGATAACCAGGTACTCAAAAAGCATAATGATAGCGATAGTAAGCACGACGTAGGCCATCACTTCGGTGGTATCTAGCATCACTCTAGCGCTCGCGATCTTGGCGCCCATACCGTCGTTTGCGCCCAGTAGCTCGCCCATGATGACGATCTTTACGCCCATACCTACGGCGACGCTTAGAGAGCTGATGATATGGCTAGTTAGGTGCGGAACGTATAGGTGGCGAATCTTTTTGTAAACGCCTAGTTTATAGGCGTCAAACATCTCCTTTAGCTCCTCGCTAACGCTCATCATGCCGACCATCGAGCTAGCAAAGGTTAGCGGCAAAACCGTGATGATGATCGTAAAGATAGTGCTCGCGTTTCCAAACCCGAACCAAAATATAGCTAAAACGATCCAAATAATAGGCGGCATAGAAAGCAGCGTCGTGATCACGGGCTTTAAAAACGCGGCAAAGCTTCTATACGCGCCCGCAACCAGCCCCAGCGTGATACCGATGGCACAGGCCGTACCGACGCCCACTAGCGAGCGCACAAGAGTGATGTTTATCTCGCTGTTTTTATAATCCGCCAAAAGCTCGTAAGCCCGTACGAAAACAGCCTGCGGAGCCGGGAGCAAAAACTCTCCTCCCAGCTCGCTGCCGATCTGCCAAAGCGCGATGATAAGCGCGATCGTCGCAAGTCCGCTAAAGCCGCCCCAAAGGTAGTCTGCGACCTTTAAAAACGCGCTGCGGTCTTTTTTGACGTTATCTATAAGTATCATAAAAACAGGCTCTTATCAGGCATTTTACCGCCGAGAAGCTTTGGATTAAACTCAAAAATTTGCTCAAAAAATGCCATCACGTCGTCTTGCAACTCATGCGCTTTTGTTACGGTCAAATTTGCCTTATCAAAAGCCCCTGCTAGCGCAGGCTCGGGAGCCGGCAGATACTCGGCGCCGATTTTAGCCGCGCTTTGTTTGTTTTCCAGTATCCATTTTAGTGCGCTCGTTAGATCGGAGTGCAGCGTCTCAAAAAGCGCGCGATTTGCCTCGTAGTAGTCCACGTTTACGATGATGCCCGCCATCGGGATGTATGGTTTAGCACCAAAGCTCTCGCCCCAAGTTTTAGGAAAATCAAGCCCGTAATGCACAGCTACGCCCGCTTTTTTACCGCGCAAAATCGTCGCTTCGCTAAGAGGCTGCGGCACGATAAGCACGTCGTAGTCCTTTTGGATAAACAGCCCCACCGCTTCAGGCGGAGTCTGGGTGTACGTGATGTCAAGCTTGCTCGCGTCTATGCCGCGTTTCTTGCAAAGCGCGCGTAGCACGAGATCGGGCATATCGTTTTTAAACGGCATTATGATTTTTTTGCCGACGAAGTCCTCAAGCGTCTTGATACTTTCGTCCTTTATCATCGCGTTCATGACGCCTAGCGTGAGTAAATTTAACATCGCGAAATTTAACCCCTGATTTCGCAGGTTCGCTGCGACGTTTGAGGGCGACATAGTGACCTTGATATCGCCGCTAGCCACTCCCGCGCGCAGGACGTCTGGAGTGTTCCAGATGCGCAGCTTCACGTCGTGCGTCTTTGCTAGCTCGCCTTGCATGCTTGCCACGGCCATTATCACGCTAGGGATCGCAGGCGCGCCCCACATCGTAAAGTTTTCCTTCGCAAAAAGGCTAGGAGCCATCGTCGTCGCGCCCAGCGCCGCGCCGAGTCCTAAAAATCCTCGTCTGTTCATAGCTTTCTCCTTGTATTAAGATTTTAAATTTTATTTCGCTTCGCTTTGCGGATCTATTTTAGGCGTCAAATTTGACGAACAAATTTAAACGATAAATTTGAGCGTTAAATTTTACTCGTCCAGACCCGCACCGCAAAAATGCTAAATTTACTCGAGGTAAATTTGAGCTTACCTCAACTTATTTTTGATAATTATATCCAAGATTTAAATATAAAACCTTGATTTAAATCTTGGTTTTTAGTTGATTTGATTCATTAAATTTGGACGGTAAATTTAAAATTTAATAAAACGACTTTCAACTTTTACTTTCTTGTTATGGGGGAAGAGGCTTGAATTACGCCCTGCTAGCAGTTGCGAGCGAAGCTAGCAAAATAGCTCCCTTTGGTGTTCACCTTTCTCTTTACTTTGGGAGAGGAAGGGGTTCTACTTACAAAGCGTCGCCCCTTCCTCTCCCAAACCCTCTCCAGCCCCACTGCACGTTAGAGGTGGCGACATTGCTTTGCTGACGCAAAGCGTCGCAAATTTAAATTTGCATTTTCAAGGTGCGGGTCTTGGCAACCCAAATTTGCAAATTTGAACGTAAAACGATAAGGCGAAGTATTTTTGCTCTAGACGAGGCGCTTTTTAAATTTGGCGACGGGAGTTACCATATAGGTAATGACCGAGCCAAATTTAAAAGCCTCTGCTTGCAGTTGCGACCGCAAGGAAAGCAAAGCGAAGTATAGGGCAAAAAGACGAGCCGCCACTTAAGTTTTAAAAACTAGAGTGGAAGCTAACAAACACCGCCCTCCCCGGCGCATGCACCACCGCAGGATCTAGCGCACCTACGTGCTCGCCGCTGATAAACTCGGCGTAATCTTTGTCAAAGATATTTGTGACTCCAAGCCTCACGCCCCAGCTGTTTTTAAACTCAAATCCGCCGTAAACGTCCATCGTCGTAAAGCTCTTTGCGGCTTCGCGCTTGTCGATACCAAAGCCGGTGGCTTTATCAAAATCTCCCCTATTTTGCTTTGCTACGTAGCGCACCGCGGTGCCGATATTGTAGCTGCCAAAGCTCGCGTAGTCTTTGTAATCAAAGGCCAAATTTGCCTCAAACGGGCGGATCTGATAGAGCGGTCTGCCGTCGGTTTTGTTTTGTCCGTAGTTGTAAAATAACGAAGTTTTTAGCCCGAAATTTCGCGCGAAATTATACTCGCCGCGCAAATTTACGCTGTAAATCCTAGCATCGACGTTGCGCGTGATGACGGCGTTTTTATTCATCGGCGCAGCAGCGGCCGAGTGGCGGCGATCGTAGATAACCAAATCCTGCGCGTCGTCTGCGATAAAGTGTCCGCCCACACTAAAGCTATCCTCGCCCTGACGCGAACTCATGTATTCTTTATAAAATTCACTCTTGTAAGTAAAGCCCAAATTTACGCGGTTGTGGCGCTCCGGTTTTAGTAGCGGGTTGCTCACCCAGCCGTTATCCATCGGACCGTAAAGCGTGTTAAATCGCTCCATATTGCCAGGCATGCGCTGCAAGCTCTCAAGCGCCGCGTAGTAGCTATCTAGCTCGTTTGGCGTGAAATCGTATTTTAGACTGGCGCTTAGGCCATCTTGCTTGACGCTACCGTCAAAATCATATCCGTAAACGCTGCGGATAAGCCCCTTGACCGTCCTAAGCGGCACGGAGGGCGCGAAATAAGGCTCGTTTAGCCCCTTTAAATTTGACTTCATCCAGTCGTAGTTTAGAGCAAGGCTAAGCTTGTGAAAGTCGTTAAATTTATAGCTTAGCGTATCAAAAATCCTCGTTCGTTTATTTGTCACGTCGGCAAATCTATATCCGTTAAAAACCCAGCCGCTAGGCTGTTTTACGTACCTTTTGCCCTCATGATTATCGTGCTGATAGCTGATGCCCGCAAGATTGTGAAAATCGCCCAAGTCCGCGTCGTATTTTAGCTCGGCGTCCACGATTTTTCTATCCAGTTCGACCTTGACCGTCTGCGCCGCACTCCTTAGATGATAGTTATCGGCGTTTCTGCTCACATCGCGCAGCATAAGCTCGAAATTTAGCGTATTTGATAGATCCTCCGCGCCGATGCGAGCGTTAAATTTACCGACGTATCGCTCGGTTTTGACGGCGTCCATGAGGTGGTGAGGCTGCTTGTCGTCGTCGATGTTGTCGTGTACGAGCGTAAATCTAAACTCGCTTAGCTCGCTAGGCACGAAACCCACGACCGCGCTTTGCCCCTGCCTGGCGTAGCCGTAGTTCCACTCCCTGCCGCCGCCGTCTTTGTAGCGGTTGGCTTTAGAGAAATTTGCGTTTAAAATTGTATAGAAATTTGCGCCGCGGTACTTAAAAAGTCCCGAACCGTAAAACGTCCTGCCGTAAAATCCGCTCGCAACGTGAAATTTATCCATAGAATTATCAAGCAAATCCGTCACGAAAAAATAATCGTCCCTTGGCGCGCGGTCAAATTGATTTTCAGCAAACGCGCTTTGGGCGATGTTTGGCGTATAAGGCGGCGGAGGCGTAAAATCCTTTATCGGCTTTATGACGTCGGGATTTGCGCTGTTTGCAAATAGCGCTGTCGCAGCCGCAGCCAGACCTGTCTCTTATACACATCTCCGAGCCCACGAGACTAGCGCTCATC
>CAUUAH010000130.1:0-5031 GCA_963542985.1 uncultured Campylobacter sp.
ACACGCGTAAGATCGTCGGCAGCGTCAGATGTGTATAAGAGACAGAGCTTCCTCTTTACAAGGAAACTTCGCTATAATTTTCCAAATTTTAAAGGCTAAAAATGCAAACTCTAACCGCGCTCTACCAAAGCCCACCGAAAAACGTCAAATTTATAAATAGAAAATTTGAAATCACCGCACCCAAAACGCTTATAAAAGGCGGTATCGGAAGCGGCAAAACCTCGCTGATCGCGGGCTTTTTGTCGGCATTTGAGAGCAAAGAGTTTTTGTATTTAAATTTAGGCGACCTTCGCATAGATGCGGATGAAATTTTGTCAAATTTGCCCGAGTTTTTACGCCAAAATCCGAAGATAAAAATTCTAGCGATCGATGATTTCGAGCAGAGATTTTGGGATAAATTTGAGCCGATTTTAGAGCTAAATTTACAAAATTTTGTCGTCGCCTCTGGGTTTAAAGACGCGAATTTAAACGGCTTTAGCGAGCTAAATTTGGATTTTTTAGACTACGAGGAATTTATCGCCTTTTTTTCAAAAAAGATCGATCCAGAGACGCTTTTTAGCCACTATTTGCTTCACGGTAGGAGCCCCGCGTCGGCCTTTTGCGATGCCGAAAACGTCGCGGCAAATCTACAAACCGCACTAAAATCCTCGCTATCAGCCACGCAGCTAGCAGTGCTAAAAGAGTGCGCGAAAGCTCAAGCGCAAAACGTGAGCGTTTTTGAGATTTTTAGCACGTTAAAATCCGCCCGAAAAATCTCAAAAGATAGCGTTTATGGCGCGCTTAGCGAGCTAGAAAACATGAGCGCGGTTAGCCTAGTAGAGAAATTTAACGAACCAAACGCCGCGAAGAGGCTTTACTTTAACGACTTTGCGTTTAAAAGCGCGCTGAGCCTAAAAAAGGACTTCGCTAAAAACT
Source organism: uncultured Campylobacter sp. (assembly GCA_963542985.1). Classification (GTDB taxonomy): domain Bacteria; phylum Campylobacterota; class Campylobacteria; order Campylobacterales; family Campylobacteraceae; genus Campylobacter_A. Next base: position 916 of record CAUUAH010000130.1, read on the forward strand.
TTAACAACACGGTTTTTTGCGAGCTAGCCAAATTTAACGAGCAGATTTTTTATACAAAAGAGCTCGATTTTTTCCTGCTAAAAAGGAAACTTGCTATCATTTGCTCGCCGTTTAGCGATGCGGATTTGGTCTTTTTAAAATTTAAAAAACTGCACGCAAATTTAAAAAATTTAGGTATAAATAGGCTACAAGCAATCAGCGTGGCGAACTCCGGCGAGACGAGCATAGAGGGCATAAAATGCGAGGTCGCGCCGTTTTCGCGCTGGGCGCTGGGTATATAAAGGAGCGGTTATGAGAGCTGTTGTGGCGATATTTTTGGCCTGCGTTTTGGCGCTAGGCTACGAGATCAGACACGAAAACGAGGGTAAAATTTATAAATTTGCAGGCGAGGCGGACGGGAGCAAATTTGAGCTTTATATCAGCGAACTTGAGGCCGAGTTTGAAAATTTTAGCGATAAGGGAGTTATTTCACCGCCTAAATTTCAAGGGCACGCCTTTTTTGAGGGCGCCAGATACGACTTTACCAAAGGCGGCATCGAAAAATCGGGCGCTGCTATAACAGCCGTAAGCGCGGTCACCGAGTGGCTAAATCTAAGCGTAAAAGCGGATAACGGCGAACTAACGGGCAAGCTAGCAATCAGAGGCAAGGCGCTAAAAGCCGTGCTAAAACAGTTCGCGAGCTATGATTTTGCCGCGCTCGGACTGCAAGAGATCGGGCGAGACGGGGCGCGATTTGAGGCCATCGCAAGCGACTTTTACGCGCCTAAATTTGCGCAAAATAACAAAGAATCTCTCGCCGCAAAACTTGCAAATTTTAAAACGGCATGGCTCAAAGACCCCTCAAACAACGCCGCAAGCGCGCTAAATAACCTTGAGTATCAAAACAGCAAAATAAGAAGCGTCTGCGAACTCGGAGAGGGCGGGAAAATCTGCGAAACCGTCTGGCTAAAAAACCTAAAAAAGATAAATTTGAGCGACGTTTTTAAGGATTTAAACGACGCAAATTTGACCGCGATTTTCGAAAAAGAAAAGATAACTCCGAGCGAAAATTTTACGCTCTCGCCAAGCGGGATTACGTTTTTTGACGGTGCGGTCGGCGGTAAAAATAGCGAAGTCTCGCTACCGCTTGAGCCTATCAAAGAGCATTTAAAGCAAAATTTCGGGCTGTTTTAGCCAACTTTTCCGCCCAAAAATTTGAACAAATGGAAGGCAAAATTTGATACGAATCAAACCGAAATTTGGCGACCTAAACTCCAAAAATATGTGAAAGCATTCCGATGAAAAACAAATCTGACACCCAACTCTGCGGCATTGATGAAGCAGGTCGCGGCGCGCTGGCGGGGCCTTTGGCGGTGGCTGCGTGCGTGCTAAAGCGCGAGATAGCGGGGCTAAAGGACTCAAAAAAACTGACGGCAAAGCGGCGCGAGGAGCTGTTTGGCCAGATCGTCAAAAACTCGGAATTTCTCATAGCGTATTTTTCAAACGAGCAGATCGACGAGCTGGGGCTTAGCGAGTGTCTTAGGCGCACGCTGCGGCTGTTTAAGGCGCATTTTGCAGGCTGCGGGCTGCTCTACGACGGCAACGCAAACTACGGCACGGGCGTAAAAACCATGGTTGGAGCCGACGGCAAAGTGGCACAAGTAAGCGCCGCAAGCATCCTAGCCAAGGTAAGCCGCGACGCGCTGATGACGGCGTGGGACGGCGTACATGCGGGCTACGGATACGCCGCGCACAAAGGCTACGGTACGAAGGCGCATCTGGACGCGATAGCAAAACTGGGCGACTCGCCGCTGCAAAGACGCAGCTTTCGCGTAAAAAGCTTTGAACGCGGGCTGTTTGACGAATGATTTTTTGATATCAAACGAGTTTTTAATTTTTAGGCGATAAGCGGTTTGTCCTAACCCGCAAGAAATCGCACTTTGCAATCATCTATCGTGCGCTATCCTTAAACTTTTTAATCAAATTTGAGTAAATCAGCTACTCGCAAGCAGTTTTTCTAGCTTGCGATTTTTAAAGAATTTTACGACGTCAAACGCGATTTTGGCAGCCAAAAGCGCCAAAAAAACGTGTCTAAAAGCATAAAATTTGCCTAGATATTTATGCTTTTTCATGAGCTTTAGCGCGAGAGATTTTATCGCTTCTATCGGCTTTTTGATTGCTTCGCCGATCATTTTGTCTTTTATCTCGTGGACGACGAGAGTGGTGATGGTTTTTAGGTATTTTTTAGTTTTGGGCGCGGGCAAATTTTGCGTCTTGGTTTCGTCGTAAACGGCGCTGACCCAATCTTCAAAATTTTGTCTAGCGTTTTTGCTTCTTAGAAGTTTTTCGCCGACTTTGCTTATCTCGTATATCCCGCGCGAAGTCTTTAAAACGATCCTTTTTTCTTGCGGCAAAGCTTGAATTTTAGGGCTATTTGCTATGACGCTTAAAAGCGCGTCCGCTTTGCTTTGGCTCGCACCCGTTTTGTGTGATAAAAACTCCGCTATCTCCTTACGGCTCGCCTTTTTTCTCTCGTTTAAAAACTGCGCCAATAAAAATAATCCTTGATAATCCATCGCAAAAACTCTCATTATTATATTAAAATGAGAATTATACTTAAAATATCTCAAAATAAAATAAAAGCCAGTATCATTTTGATTTTGTCGCGTTGAGTGATAAACCAAAATTTGAGCTTTTTACGAGATTTTCGGCATAAAACAAGTGGCTTGAATTTCAAATCTTGGATTAATCTACATAAAAGCGCGGTATTTACGGTAAATTTTACCAAATCGCGCAGGGCAGTCTAGCTAACGCTGGTCGGTAAAATTACAAAAGATAGCAAATTTACAGACTAATTATACGCACAAAAAGGGCGAATTTTAGTTACCCGTCAGTCTAAATTTGAAGCTTGGGCTTTAGTAAATCAAGTAAATTTAAGCCCAAAGTAGCCAGAAATTTGTGCCAAATTTAGCTCGCGAGCAAATCCAAATTTGAGACAGCAAAGGGTATTTTGCCAAATTTTAGCCGCCAAATTTACTGCGAAAGCAACCTCAAATTCGGCGTCAATTTATTTAGCGGAGAGCTTTTTAAGGTAAATTTAACTAACAAAAAACTCCTGCGCAGCCTGCTTGCTCTCAAACGGCTTCACGCAAATCTCGCGCTCGCCGACGCTAGCCAGTACCGCCGTATCTTTATCTGCTCTTGTATAGGCAAGCGCCAGCCGCACGGCAAACTCGAGGTCGGCTTCGTTAAATTTAGCATCTACGAAGCTCACCGCGCCCACGACGCCCTCGTCAAATTTGATCTGCGTAAATTTCGGATTATTTAAAGCTAGCAGTTTGGCGTTATCGTTTTCGTCGCGGCCTATGACCATTTTGGTGCCGTTTGTTAGGCGCAGATGGCGTCCGATGCGCAGTAGCTGCATATCCGCGCTCGTCATATCCGGGTCAAATTTGATGAAATCTTTGATTTTATTCGCAAAGCTCTCGATCGTGAGCAAGCACCCGCCGCCCGGCGTCTCATACTCGCTAAAGCCAAACTCTTTCGCAAGCGCGAGCTGTCTTTTGCGGTCGCGTCCGCTGATGGCGAGCAGTTTGCTGCGATCGACCCAGCCTTCGCGCTCGGGCTTTGTGAGCTTCATCAGCTGCGCAGACATCGGGCGCAAGATGAGATCATCCTCGTCGCCGGCAGCGTTTTTGACCTGCGCCATCGCGTCGCGTCTCTGACTCATCGGACGCTGGCCGATCACCTCACCCGTCGCGATAAAGTCCGCACCCTCCGAGCGCATCATCGCAAGCGCTGTTTTAAACATATATCCGTGGCAATCGATGCAGGGGTTAAAGTGCTTGCCGTAGCCGTATTTTGGCGTGAAAAGCACGTCGCGCAGGTATTCGTTTCTGATATCGATTATTTTAAGCTCGGCTCCGGCTTCGTTCGCGCGGCGACGTAAAATTTCCGCCTTTTTCTCGTCGCCGCTAAAGCCGATATCGATGTGGATCGCCGTGACGTCGATGCCTTGGGCTGTCAGCAGCTTGATGGCGATCATGCTGTCCAGCCCGCCGCTAAATAAAACTAACGCTTTCATTTTTTAAGTCTGTCTCTTATACACATCTCCGAGCCCACGAGACTAGCGCTCAT
>CAUUAH010000131.1:0-4971 GCA_963542985.1 uncultured Campylobacter sp.
TCTACACGCGTAAGATCGTCGGCAGCGTCAGATGTGTATAAGAGACAGGACGCCGACAGCGAGCTTTATAAGCTTTTTGAGCAAAAGACGGGTATCAAGGTAAACGCCACGCAAGCAAAAGCCGGCGAGCTAATCAAAAAGCTTGAAGTAGAAGGGGATAGCTCCGCGGCGGATATTTTCATCACCGCAGACGCAGGAAATTTCTACACCGCAAAGACTAAAGGCGTGTTGCAAGCGGTCAAATCAGAAACTCTAGAAAAAATCGTGCCTGAGCAGTACAGAGATAACGACGGTCAGTGGTTTGCTATCTCAAAACGCGCTAGAATCATCGTTTACGATAAAAGAGACTTCGATCCTAAAGGCATAAAGGACTACGAGGATTTGGCAAAACCGGAGTTAAAAGGCAAACTGCTAATCAGAAGCGCGACGGCTCCGTATAGCAAGTCGCTGCTAGCTGCTATCATCGAGGCTGACGGCAAAGACGCGGCCACTAAATGGGCGGAAGGCACGCTAAAAAATCTTGCCCGCGATCCAAAAGGCGGCGATAGAGACCAGGCTAAGGCCATCTATGCAGGCGAGGGCGACGTAGCGGTTATGAACACCTACTACATAGGCCTCATGCTAACCTCTCCAAAAGCCGAAGACGTGGAGGCTGCGAAGAATCTCGGCATAATTTTCCCAAATCAGGACAACCGCGGCACGCACGTAAATATCAGCGGCATCGCGCTAACAAAGGCTGCTAAAAATAAAGAAAACGCCGTTAAATTTATGGAGTTTATGGTGAGCCCTGAGGCGCAAAAGATACTCGCGGGTATAAATTTCGAGTATCCGATCAACGCAGAGGTCGAGCCTAGCGACATCGTAAAAGGCTTTGGTAAATTTAAAGAAGACTCCACTCCGCTTTACAAAAGCGTGCAAAATACGAACGAGGCTATTAAAATTTACGACGTAGCCGGCTGGAAATAATGAAAGTAAAATTCGGGGCGATTTTGATCGCCCTTATCGTTTTGATCCCCATTTTTAGCATATTTTTCGAGATCGCTTTGGGCGACTACTCCTTGCTCGAGCATTTTTTTAAGTATCTTTTTATAAGGTATATCCAAGGTACTTTTGCCGTCGTGGCGGGTGTTTTGGCGCTTAGTCTGGTTATTGCCGTGGTTTCGGCGTGGCTGGTGGCGAACTACCGCTTTGCGCTATCAAATTTCTTTGAATATGCCCTCATTCTCCCGTTTGCGATTCCTGCGTATATATTTAGCTTTTGCTACGTCGGGATTATGGATTACGGCGGATATTTTCATCAAATTTTCGGCTTTAGGCTGGAGTTTATGAATATCTACGGAGCGATTTTCGTGCTGTCGTTGTCGCTTTATCCGTACATCTATATGTTTGCTAAAACCTCGTTTAAAACGCAGTCCGCAGCGATTTACGACGTTTGTAAAATTTACAAGCTCCCAGGCCTGGCCGTGTTTTTTAGGGTTGCGATATTTCTGTCGCGTCCGGCGATCGTGGGTGGAGCGATGCTCGTGCTCATGGAGACGCTTAGCGATTACGGCACGGCGGCTTATTACGGCGTAGAGACTTTTAGCGCAGGTATTTTTAAGCTATGGTTTGACATGGGCGACTCGTACTCCGCGTCCGTGCTAGCGGGGCTTTTGATGATGTTCGTGTTTGTTTTGATGATATTTGAGCACGTTAATAAAAACTCTAAAAAATACAGCTTCTCCACGCACGACACATCCAAATTTACGCAAAAAAAGAAGCTTGGTAAATTTGGCTCAGCGGCGGCGTTTTTGTGGTGTGCGAGCGTGTTTTGTCTGGCATTTGTATTTCCTTTTACCTGGCTTTTATACTGGAGTATTCACGAGCTAGATAGCTTTAAATTCGAGTTCGTGCAGATGGCTTTAAATTCGCTTCTGATGGCTGCAGGCGCGGCGATACTTATCACGACGGTGAGTTTTTTCCTCGTTTTTGCGACGAGGCTTATAAAAAACAAAGCGCTAAATACCTTTTTGCTAAAATCCGTCTCGCTAGGCTACGCGCTGCCTGGCGCTAGTATCGGGCTTTGCGTGATGATAGTTTTTGGTTACGTTGACCGAAATTTCGGCACGCATCTGCTCTCATCTAGCTTTGTAGTGCTGATTTTTGGCTACGTCGTGAGGTTTTTGGCGACCTCGATATATGCCGTCGAGAGCGGATACGCCAAGATCCCGGCAAACATCGACGACGCAGCGCTTTTGCTAAACGGCTCGCGGTTAAATTTGTTTTTAAAAGTTCATTTTCCGTTGCTTCGCCACTTTTTCTTTCTCTCGCTCATCGTCGTTTTTATCGACATCATTAAGGAGCTGCCGCTTAGCCTCATTTTGCGGCCTTTGGGCTTTGAGACGCTTAGTATCAGGGCGTTTTTCTACGCGAGCGATGAGAGGCTTTACGCTGCGGCTCTACCGTCGTTTCTCATAGTTTTGATGTCGCTAGTCGCCGTCCTTTGGCTCGAGATAATCTCTAGAAAAAAACAAGAAAGATAAAAATATGGCTGAAATTTTAAAAATAGTAAATTTAAACAAGAAATTTGGAAATTTAGAGGTTTTAAAGGACGTAAATTTAAGCCTTAACGAGGGCGAAATTTTAAGCATTTTAGGTGATAGCGGCTGCGGTAAAAGCACGCTTTTGCGTATAATCGCAGGGCTTGAGACGCCAAGCGGCGGGCAAATCGTAGTAAAAGAAGGCTGCGGTACGGCTATGATGTTTCAGAACTACGCGCTTTTTCCGCATTTAAGCGTTTGCAAAAACGTGGAATTTGCGCTGTGGCGGCTGCCTAGCGCCGAGCGAGCCCAAAGGAGCGCGCGGCTGCTGGAGAAATTTAAAATCGCCGAGCTAAAAGACAAAACTCCCGATCAAATTTCGGGCGGTCAAGCGCAAAGAACGGCCTTTGCCAGAGCTGTGGCTAACCGCGAAAAGCTGCTTTTGCTCGACGAACCCTTCGCTAATCTCGATCGCAACCTAAAAAGCGCGCTAAGAGGCGAGCTAAAACAGATGATAAAGGCAAACGGCATCAGCGCGGTCATGGTAACGCACGACAAGGAGGACGCCTTTTTGCTAAGCGACAAAATCGCGCTGATAAAAGGCGGCAAGGTTTTGGCTTTTGGCGCGCCTAGGGAGCTGTATTTTAGCCCAGCTTCTTACGAGATCGCTTGCTTTTTGGGCGATATGAATTTGATTGATGAGCGGGATGCGCAAAATTTGCCAGTTGAATTTAAAACGTGGCTAGAGGAGAGAAAATTTATGTTTCGTCCAGAGCTAGTCATAAGCGGCGAAAAATACGAAGCAGACGTGACGGAAGCAAAGTTTTTAGGCGCATTTTACGAGCTAAATTTGGAGTTTTACGGGGTCAAATTTAAAGCTGTAGTTAGCTCAAATTTGCAGATTTGCGATAAATTTAAATTTGACCTGGTATAAATTTGAACGGGATTAGCATAGTCGCGCGATTTTTCGTCTTTGTCGTCTAAATCTGCTCGAAATGCAAATTTGATGAACTTGGCTTAGTCTTGATTGCGGTTTTCGACGTAATCGACCCTTGACCAAGCAAGCACGTAGATAAACCCTAGCGCCAGGTAGATACCAAGCACCGCAAGCTCGATAGGGTAGGGGTCGCGCAGGGCTTTGGTTAGTAAAAGCTTTAGCGCCGCAGCGATAAAAGTGCCGATCACGCAAAGCACCGCGTAGCCTGAAAACAGGGCGTTTTGCGTGACTGCGCCGAGTTTAAAATTTATCTTTATCCAAAGCAAAAAGGCAAGCACCGCCGTGCCGCAAATGACGAAAAATAGGACCTTGTGCGTGCTGGCTGGTGCGTAGTTTGTGCTAAAACTTAGCAAAATCATTGTGCTGCTAATAGCGATAAAAATGCGGTAAAGCTTAAACACGCCTCCGCCTGCGAGTTTGTTTACCTTTGATATCGCGCCGTAAAGGCAGATGACGGAGACGAACAACATCGCTACGCGCGCGCTCGTTGCGATATCAAAGAGGCTTTTAGGTAAAATCATCTCTTGCGAGAGCAAATTTAAAATAACCAAAATCCCGGACGTCATACCTAGCGCTCTTGCCGTATTTATGCGCTTTATGAAGTTTTCTTGCACGTTTTGCCTTTTGTTAATTTAATAAAAGTTTTACACAAACAAGCTTTAAATTTTTATTAAATTTGCACTAAGTAAGTAGGCGGATAGTCTGGGGTACAAAATACAAAATAATCAAAGTTGCAAAGCTTATTCTTGCAGCTAAGGAACTCTAACATTGGACCGAGTTTTAAAATGCGTCAAAGGCTGATCGTATGAAAAATACAAATTTGCGGGTGATTAAATTTGACGATAAATTTAGGGGCAAATCTATCGTCAAATTTTCGATTTATCTACATATTTATTTGTTGGTAAAATTTAATGTTTTTCGCTAAAAGCCGATGTAAAAAGTGCGGTGGCACAGCTGGCGAGCAAGCCTGCCAAAACAAGGCTGTCTTTTAGGGCGATAACCTTAAAGTTGTGAAACCAAAAATACATCGTAGCCGCAAATAAAATAAAAAACAGTTTTAGCCCGATGTTTTGTCTCCAGCCAGCTACGGCGTAAAATAAAATAGTAACGCCAAATAGTATGCCGATATCGATGATTGACGATCCAAATATATTAAAAATGCATAGGATAAAAGCGCCGATCAAAGCAAAAAATATCGCGCGAGTTCGTTTGAAATTTACGGCTAACATTAAAATATTAAATGCAAGTGCGAGCGGAAACGAAAATAAGACAAACTGAATAGTTTCGCCTCCAAGGATACCCGATTGCAAATAAAAGTCTAGATAAAAAAGGCTACAAATAAAAAATACTGTTCCTAAAACAAGCTCGCTTTTTTGGAGTAAATATAACTTCATTTTTGCCCCTTTGGGTCCTGTCTCTTATACACATCTCCGAGCCCACGAGACTAGCGCTCAT
>CAUUAH010000132.1:0-4933 GCA_963542985.1 uncultured Campylobacter sp.
CTGCGAAAAAACGGGCGCGCGCATGATATACGCGAGCTCGGGCGCTACGTACGGCAACGCAAAAAGCCCGCAAAGAGTCGGCGAATGCGAAGCGCCTAATAACGTCTACGGCTTTTCAAAGCTAAAAATGGACGATCTGGGCCGAAAATACGCCAAAAAGGGCGTAGCGGTCGTGGGGCTGAGATACTTTAACGTTTACGGCGCGAGGGAGTTTTATAAAAACAAAACCGCCTCGATGGTGCTACAGTTCGGTCTGCAAATTTTGAGCGGAAAAAATCCGCGCCTCTTTGAGGGTAGCGATAAAATCAAGCGCGACTTCGTCTATATAAAAGACATCGTGCAGGCAAATTTGCTCGCTCTAAACGCACCAAGCGGCGTGTATAACGCAGCAACTGGCACGGCAAGAAGCTTTCAAGAGATCGTGGATATCTTACAGCGCGAGCTGGGGTCAAATTTACCTTGCGAATACATCCCAAACCCGTACGTGCGCTCGTATCAGTTCCATACGCAAGCAGACATCGAGCCGACCAAAAAGGCGCTGGGATACGAGCCTAAATTTAGCCTAGAAGAGGGCATAAAAGACTACGCGGCCGAGATAAAAAGGATACACGAGGAAGAGATAAATGCGTGAAGTACGTGCTTTAGTCGCGGGCGATCTGATGCTCGATCACTACATCTGGGGCAGCTGCGAGCGTATCTCGCCCGAAGCTCCCGTGCAGGTGGTAAAGATAAAAAACGAAACCAAACGCCTAGGCGGAGCCGGCAACGTGGTGTTAAATTTGCTCTCTTTAGGCGCGAAAGTTGGCGTCATGAGCGTGCTCGGAGACGACGAGACGGGTGACGAGATAGAGCGGATCCTGTGCGAGCAGGGCGCTAGGGCTGAGTTTATAAAAAGAGAAAAAGGACGCACGAGCTCGATAAAAAGCCGCGTGATGGCGACGCATCAACAAGTCGTGCGCATCGATAAAGAAAGCGTCGAAGCCGTAATGTGCGAGGACGAGTTGGCGGCAAATTTCGCCCGCGCGCTAGAGAGCTACGACGTCGCGCTGCTATCGGACTACGGCAAGGGCGTGCTGACGCCTGCGCTGTGCCAAAAGCTGATAAAGGCATGCGCGGATGCGGGCAAACCCGTGCTCATCGATCCAAAGGGCGCGGACTACTCGAAATATAAGGGCGCTACGCTGCTAACGCCAAATAAAAAAGAGGCGGGCGAGGCCGTGGGCTTTAAGATAGAAAACGACGAGCAGCTTTTTACCGCGCTAAATTTGCTAAAAAACGAGCTAAATTTGACCCATTCGCTTATCACGATCTCGGAGGAGGGCATCGCGCTTTTAGAGGACGGGCAGGCGGTTAAATTTCCGGCTCTGGCAAAAGAGGTCTTTGACGTCACGGGCGCGGGAGATACGGTGCTAGCGACTCTGGGCGTGATGCTGGGTGCGGGCGAAGGTATCAAAAAGGCGATCGAGACGGCAAATTTAGCCGCTGCGGTCGTCGTGGCTAAGGTCGGCTCGGCCACGGCTAGCTTTGAGGAGATAAACGAACTCGTGCGCCGTAAAAACGCTGCCGGCTTTGAGGAGAAAATCAAAAGCGCGGACGAACTAGCCGCGACGCTGGCAAATCGCGGCGAAAAACGGCTAGTTTTTACAAACGGCTGCTTTGATATCCTGCACGCGGGACATGTGAGCTATCTGGCTAAAGCGCGGGAATTTGGCGATATACTAGTCGTCGGGCTAAACTCCGACGCCTCGGTGCGCGCGCTAAAGGGCGACACTCGCCCCGTAAATTCGCAGACTGACCGCGCTACCGTGCTGGCGGCGCTTGGGGCGGTTGATTACGTGACGATATTTGACGAGCTAACGCCTCTAAATTTGATCGAAAAGCTGCGTCCGGATGTGCTCGTCAAGGGCGCGGACTACGAAGGTAAAGAAGTCGTCGGCAGCAACGTCGTAAAAGACGTGCGGCTAGTGGAGTTCGTAGCGGGCAAAAGCACGAGCGCGACGATAAAAAGGATAAAAAATGAAAACTGAAGATATGATAAAAAGCGAGCTAGAGGGACATCTAGCCACTATCAAGGCGACCTTTGCGCTGGAAGCGGATATCAAAAAAGCCTGCGAAACGGCGGTAGCGACGCTAAAGGCGGGCGGTAAAATTTTACTTTGCGGAAACGGCGGAAGCGCTGCAGACGCGCAGCACATCGCAGCCGAACTAACGGGTCGCTATAAAACCGAGCGTGGCGCGCTAGCTGGCATAGCTCTAACGACCGATACTTCCGCGCTCACGGCGATCGGCAACGACTACGGATATGAGTTTGTTTTCTCGCGTCAGCTAGAAGCTCTGGGCCGCGAGGGCGATCTGCTCATCGCGATCTCTACTAGCGGAAACAGCGGCAACGTCGTAAAAGCGCTCGAGCTCGCGCGAAAAATCGGTATCAAAACCATCGGTCTAAGCGGCCGCACGGGAGGCGCTATGAACGAGCTTTGCGAGCTAAATTTGGTCGTGCCGTCAAACGATACGCCGCGCATCCAAGAGATGCATATCATGATAGGGCATATCATCTGTCAAGCTATCGACGATGCGTTTTAGGCTAAATTTAAAATCATTTGCGGCGGCGGAGTCAAATTCGGCTCGCCTAGCCGCTCTCTAACTCCGCCTAGCGCGCAAGCAAATTTAACTACCCATGAAAACCCAAACTCCCGCCTACGCCGTCATCGATCTAAAATCCTTCTACGCCTCGGTCGAGTGCGTTGAGCGAGGGCTTGATCCATTTGAGGCAAATTTAGTCGTCGCAGACTCTAGCAGGGGCGAAGGCAGCGTCTGTCTAGCCGTTAGCCCAGCCCTCAAAGCTCTTGGCGTAAAAAACAGATGTAGGCTGTTTGAAATCCCTAAAAATATCAAATACATCATCGCTCCGCCCAGGATGCAGTTTTACATCGACTACGCGGCTAAAATTTACGGCATCTACCTAAAATACGTCGCCAAAGAGGACATCTACGTCTACTCCATCGACGAGGCCTTTATCGATCTCACCTCGTATCTAAAATTTTATAAACTAGAAGCTAGAGCTATGGCAAAGATGATAATGGACGACATCCTAAAAACCACGGGCGTAACGCCGACCTGCGGCATGGGGACGAATTTGTATCTGGCTAAAATAGCCCTTGATATCCTAGCTAAGCACAGCGAGGACGGTATCGCCTTTTTAGACGAAGCTCTCTATAAAGAAAAGCTCTGGACGCATCAGCCGCTAAATGATTTTTGGCGCATAGGCAAGCAAACTAGGGCAAAGCTTGAGCGATACGGGATATTTTGCATGAAGGATATGGCAAACGCTCCTTTTAGCCTGCTAGAAAAGGTGTTTGGTATCGACGCCTATATCGCGCTAGATCACGCAAACGGTATCGAGCCCACCACTATAGCGGGTATCAAAGCCTATAGACCCTCAACCAAATCATACTTTAGCTCGGAAATTTTACCTAGAGACTACGAGAGACTAGAGGCTCTAATCGTGCTAAAAGAGATGACCGATAGGCTAGCTCTAAAGATGATAAACGAGGAAGTGCGAGCTAGCGGGCTCACGATAAATATCAAATTCGCGGACAAAAACGAACCCGCGCAAAGAGCCACGGTAAGGTTTAAAACGCCTAGCAATATCGCTAGCGTACTCATGAGCTCGGCCGAAGAGCTATATCTAAAAAAGATAAAAAACGCAGGCCTTATCAGGCAAATCGGCATATCTGCAAACGACGTCGTAAAGGAAAACAAAACCGAAAGAAGCCTCTTTGAGGAAGAAAACGCAAAAGAAAAAACGGTGCTAAAAACACTAAATCAGATAAAAGAAAAATATGGTAAAAACTCTATCCTAAGGGCTATCGACCTATTGCCCGAAGCCACCGGACGAGATAGAAACAAAAAGATAGGAGGGCACAAAAGCGGTGAATAAAGATAGAGCCAAAATCTTTAGCTCGTTTAATCCCCTCTCGACCCTAGAAAAAGCCCTAAAAGCGCAGGAGCGAGAAAAGAGCGAAAAGCTAGATCTGGACGAGTCTAAGATAGAAGAGATCCTAAACAAAATAAGCAAACTAAAGCCCGCCGACAAGGTAAAAATCACATACCACGACGGGCAGGGCTACGTGAGCATAGAGGGGCTGGTCTCAAACGTAAATTTGATGGATAAAAGCCTAACGGTGGTAAAAACGAGGGTCAAATTTGACGATATTTACGCGGTTGAGGTTGTTTTGTGACGGTGTGTTTTGCAGCGCGTGAGATACGTACGGCGCAAATTTTACTTTGTCTGCACTTCTCTTGACGGCTAAAAACGTGGCGCAATCCTAAGCACGCCAAAAATCGGTTTAGTAAAATTTGCCTTGATTGATCGGCCTTGCACTATCTCAATGCTAGCTTTGCGTGCGTTAAATTTGATCGTGTGCCGTTTTCAAAAACATTATGTGCGGCGGGGTTTTGCTGATTTGCGGCTGCTTTAAAAAAGCTATGCGCTCAAATTTCTAGTTTTTTACCGCTTCGGCGAGAAATTCTCGCTCGATCGTTTCTATGACGGCTTGCGGTGAGAGATCTTTCATGCAGGCGTGGGTTTTTAGCGGGCAGACGCGCTTCATGCAGGGCATGCACTCTAGATTTAGGTGCAGGATGCGAGCGTTTTCGTTGCGCCACGGACAGGTCTGCGTAAATCTCGTCGGTCCAAAAAGCGCTATCGTAGGCGTTTTGTAGGCCGCGGCGATATGCATCGGGCCACTATCGTTCGTGACGAATATCCCGCCGCTTTGCCCTATGCCGCCGATATTTTCGCAAAGCTCCCGCACGCTCGTTTTGCCCGCTAGATTTTCGCACTCCGCGCCGTTTTGGCTTAAAATTCGCTCGATCTGCTCGCACATATCCCGCTCGCCGGCGCCGCCAAAAATCATAATCTTAAATTTAT
>CAUUAH010000133.1:0-4908 GCA_963542985.1 uncultured Campylobacter sp.
GATGAGCGCTAGTCTCGTGGGCTCGGAGATGTGTATAAGAGACAGATTTACGACATAGTAATGCGAGATAAATTTCAAAAGCGAAATTTGTATCGGTGTAAGCGTGGCGGGTAAAATTTCTAAAATTTCAATCGTTTTAAAATTCGGCTCGGACACGCTTTGGAGGACGTAGCCGATAGTTTTTTTATTTTTTATATTGATTAAGACTTGGGTAAAATTGGGTATTTTAAAATCTGAACAATATGTAAGCGGCTTAAGATTTAAGCCGCTCGGAATTATTTGGTAGTAGAGCATTACTCCGTCAATTGTTTGCAGAGCTTATCATTATTTGGACATGAGAAAGAGCCATCGGCTGTATCATAAGTAAAATCCACACTTTGGCTATTACTTAGGGTAAAAGTATAAATGGTCTTGCTGCCAGTCGTACTTCCCTTTTTCCATCCAGATGAGTCAGAAGTGCCCTTTTCTTTTATACCGTTTTGTAAAACATTGGTAAAAATATTCGTAGTTCCAGATTTTTCAAGACTGCCATAAGTAAAATTACCGGATAGCATATTAGTGTTATGGCTATTTGTTATACCACTTCGTATAGAGGCTATATCGCTTCTAGCTTTAACAAGCACCGCGTCGTCCCTTGCTACAAATAGTTTAGGTATAGCTATACTAGCCAATATACCGATAACAACTATTACGAATACCAACTCAAGCATAGTAAACCCACGTTTCATTGCAAATCCTTATTTTAATATTTTTGTGTATTTTACCATAAACAGCTTTAAGTATTTAATTAAATTTAATACTATTGTGTCCTACGTTAACAGGGCTTAAATCAATAATCCTTTTAGCTACCTTATGGGCACTATTACAAACGACATCTCCACCGTTTAGCGGTATAATTTTTACTATCGGTGTCCCTTCGACTACACCTCGCGATGGATCGACTTCGCTCGCCAGAGCATAGCTTACTGCGATCTGTGCACATTCTGTATTACCTATTTTTATCTTACCGCTTGGATCAGATATGGAGTGCGACATTTCTATTATGCTGGCAAATTCCCCTTTTGCTGTGTAATAAGAAGCAATTTCCATAACATACACCGTAAGATCCATAGTAAATTTTGAGATCTGAGCGTCTGTTTTGGTGGCGGCTAGCTTAGGAACGATAATGACTGCCAAAATACCCAAGATAACTATAACAAAAACAAGCTCTACTACAGTAAAGGCGCGTTTCAAGCTATTTCCTTTAGTAGAATTTAAAAAGCCCGAGCCAAGTGACTCGGGCTAGTGTGTAGGTGGTAACAAATTCTACTAATTAGAATTTAATACTAGAAGCTCCGCCAACTTTCACACCAGGTGCTTGAGTGCCAGCTGAGTTAGCATATTTAGAGTCAATCATAGCTTTTACACCAGGTGCATCAGCAATAGCATTGCACGCAACCCCATCTGAACCAGTAAGAGTTTTTTTAGTTACTGTTACAACAGACTCAGTCGGATTAAACACAAGCTTAATGCAAGCTTTTGTCTTAAATGGAACGAATGCCTCTACATCCGCAGTTGCAGCAGCCATAGCATCTGTCTTAGCTATAGCACTACCATCATCATTTACTAGTGCAACGTTTGTCATGTTTGCAGCAACCGCGTTAAATTCACCTCTTGCAGTATAATAGCTCATAGCATCTCTTACAGCTAGAGTTGTATTTGAGATAGACTTTGTAATTTCAGCATCATCACGAGTTGCAGCTAGTCTTGGGATAGCAACAGCAGCCAAAATACCTAGTATAACGATCACGAAGATCAACTCAATCATTGTAAAACCTTTTCTCATATGAGACTCCTTGTGTTTATTTTGCATACACTTATGCAATTGGCGGAATTATATACCTTTTAACTTAAAAAAAAATAAAATAGCAATAAATTTATAAGGAGCGTGTAAAAACGAAACGAAGGTGTAAATTTTAGCCTATCTCTTTACTGAGTTTTTGAGCCAGTGAGCGCAGTTCGCGCTCCTGTTGGTAGTTTTCATAGCATTTTTGCACAAAGGCGCTTAACAGTTCTTTTACGTCGAGATATCTTTTACCGTCCGTAAATGTATCCCACTCGCGTTCAAAGCTTTGCGCAAATTCGTCTTCAAGACTGATAGTATAAGAAGTAGAGGCGATTTTGACCGTTATTTTTCTCATAGCTTATTTATTTTCCCAGTACCGCTTCGATCTTGCGTATAACGTCGTCGCTCTCGGTATTTTTAGCCCTTAGATCTTCTTCTAGGCGCGCGATTTGATTACTCTTGGCTTCGTTTTGCGCCTTTACGCTTACTAGCTCGTTGCGCAGTGATTCGTTTTCCTCGCAGACTTCGTTATATCTAGCTAGCAGGTCATTTACTCTATCGGTTAAGGTATTTAGCACTTTATCGTCGTCAAACATCATTTTTCCTTAGTTTTGGTATAATTTTATGTAATTGTAACAAAAAAAGCTGATTTTTAAGGTAAAAAATGAAAAATTTTGAAATTTCGTCCAAATTTAGCCCGAGTGAGGATCAGGCCCGCGCAGTCGCTAATATCGTAGCTTCCGTAAGATCGGGCAATAAATACCAAACGCTTCTAGGCGTCACGGGCTCGGGCAAGACCTTTACGATGGCAAACGTGATAAAAGAGCTAAATATGCCGACTCTAATCATGACGCACAACAAATCTCTCGCCGCGCAGCTTTATAGCGAATTTAAGGGCTTTTTCCCTAAAAATCACGTGGAGTATTTCATCAGTTACTACGACTACTATCAGCCGGAAGCCTACATCCCGCGTCAAGACCTTTTCATAGAAAAAGACAGCTCCGTAAACGAAGAACTCGAACGCCTGCGTCTCTCTGCGACGGCTAGTTTGCTGAGCTTTGACGACGTCGTGTGCGTGGCGTCGGTGTCGGCCAACTACGGCTTAGGCAATCCTAGCGAATACCAAGGCATGGTCGCATACCTAAACGTCGGCGACAAAATCAATCAGCGCGCGCTACTGCAAAAGCTAGTGGATATGGGATACAAGCGAAACGACGTTTATTTCGACCGCGGCGACTTTCGCGTAAACGGCGACGTGGTGGACGTATATCCCGCGTATTTTAACGACGAGGCGTTTAGGATCGAGTTTTTCGGAGACGAGATCGAGACGATGTATAGCCTGGACGTGCTGGAAAACAAAAAAAGACACGACCTGAAAAAATTTATCCTCTACCCGACCAGCCAGTTTATCGTAGGCGAAAACCGCCTAAAAATCGCCATCAAACAGATCGAAGAGGAGCTGGCGGAGCGACTAAAGGAATTTAACGAGCAAGGCAAGCTCGTCGAAGCTCAGCGCCTAAAACAGCGAGTGGAATTTGACCTAGAGATGATGAGCAGCACGGGCATGTGCAAAGGTATCGAAAACTACGCACGCCACCTAACCGGGCAAAAGCCCGGAGAGACGCCCTACTCGATGTTTGATTATTTCGAGCTGGGCAGCAAGGACTACCTAGTCATCGTGGACGAGAGCCACGTGAGCCTACCGCAGTTTCGCGGTATGTACGCAGGCGACCGCAGCCGTAAAGAGGTACTGGTGGAGTACGGCTTTCGTTTACCCTCCGCGCTAGATAACCGTCCGCTCAAATTTGACGAATTTACCAGCAAACGCGCCAAATTTCTTTTCGTCTCGGCAACCCCAAACGAATACGAGATAAATTTAAGCTGCGGCCACGTCTACGAGCAAATTTTACGTCCGACAGGACTGCTTGATCCCTTAATCGAGATAAAAGACAGCGAAAATCAGGTGGAAATTTTATTTGACGAGGCGAAAAAAACCATCGAGAGAAACGAGCGCGTGCTAGTCACCGTGCTCACTAAAAAGATGGCCGAGGAGCTCAGCCGCTACTACACCGAGCTTGGCATCAAGGTCAAGTACATGCACTCCGATATCGATGCCGTCGAGCGAAACGAGATCATCCGCGGGCTACGCGGAGGCGAGTTTGATATGCTCATCGGCATAAATTTGCTCAGAGAGGGGCTTGACCTGCCAGAGGTTAGCCTCATAGCCATCATGGACGCCGACAAGGAGGGATTTTTGCGCTCTACGACAAGCCTAATCCAAACGATGGGGCGCGCGGCTAGAAATGTAAACGGACGGGTGCTGATGTTTGCCAAAAAGATCACCAAATCAATGCAAGAAGCGATGGATACGACGCTGGCACGCCGCAAGATGCAAGAGGAGTACAACCGCGCCCACGGCATCACGCCGCGCTCGGCCAGCCGAAATATCGAGGAGAGCCTGCACGTCGAGGACGGCACGGAGATCTTAAGAAAAGGCGCAAATCTGGAAAAAATGCCTGCCGCCGAGCGAGCGAGCATAATCAAAGAGCTGAGAAAGCAGATGCTGGAGGCGGCGGCGCAGTTAGAATTTGAGAAGGCGGCGGCGTTAAGAGATGAGATCGCCAAGATACGCAAATTATGAGCGGCTCGTTTCTTGCGCGCCTTTAAATGAGCTATAAATTTTCTTCCTAGATGAACTATATGTTCTATCTTCGGTCGAAAATTTCGTCACAACATTTAAATTCATCGCAAGACACTTCGCCTTATCGTTTTTCGCTCAAATTTGAAATTAAATTTGTAAATTTCGGTTTCAAATTTGACCCACCGAGACCCGAGCCTTGAAAATAGAAAATTTGGTTTGGCTAAATTTAAAGCCTAATTTGCTTCCAAATTTTAAAAATAGTACAAAATTTATTTAGCCAATTTTGACTAAAATATGACGTATGTGAAAAAAGCAAAATTTTAATCACAAAAGGAGTTCATAAATGACAAAAGAAGAGATAAAAATTACAAAACGTGATTTTGCTTCTATCTTTGATATAAAAGGCGGCTTAATAAAAACGCTAGCAGAGCTGTGTGTTATA
>CAUUAH010000134.1:0-4906 GCA_963542985.1 uncultured Campylobacter sp.
AAATAAATCGGTAAATATCGGCATAAATTTAAATTTATAAGCTAAATTTCACTATACTTTGGATTTTATTTAAGGATTTAAGATGATGCATTATTTAGAAATCGAAGGAAACGCGAAATTAGGCGGCGAAGTCGCCATAAGCGGAGCGAAAAACGCCGCCCTGCCCCTCATAGCCGCGGCTCTAATCATAAAAAACGACGTTACGCTAAAAAATATGCCAAACGTTGCGGATATAAAAACATTGGCGACGCTGCTGGTAAATTTGGGTGCAAAATGCGAATTTACGGACGATCATACGCTAAAAATCAACTCAAACTACGTTAGCTCTACGAAGGCTAACTACGACATCGTGCGTAAAATGCGCGCCTCTATCCTAGTTCTTGGCCCGCTGCTAGCGAGGTTTGGCCACTGCGAGGTGAGCCTGCCTGGCGGCTGCGCGATCGGACAAAGACCGATCGATCTACACCTGAGCGCGCTTGAAAAAATGGGTGCAAATATCGAGATAAAGCAAGGCTATGTCGTCGCTACCGCGCCTGACGGACTAAAAGGCGCGCAGATCGTGTTTGACAAGATCACGGTAACTGGCAGCGAAAACATCATCATGGCTGCCGCGCTCGCTCACGGCACGACGCATCTAATCAACGTCGCCAAGGAGCCTGAGGTGGTGCAGCTTTGTGAGGTTTTGGCGGCTGGCGGCGTGAAGATCGAGGGAATCGGTACGGACGAGCTCGTGATCGAGGGCACGGATAGGCGCTTGCTGGATGTGAGCGAGATAACGGTCATCCCAGATAGGATCGAAGCGGGAACGTATCTTTGCGCCGGAGCGATCACGAACTCACAAGTAACCATAACAAACGCCAACGCCGCGCATCTGCGAGCCGTGCTTACTAAATTTAACCAAATGGGCTTTGAAACCGTCGTGGACGGCGATAAAATCACGATAATGCCGGCTAAAAACGTAAATCCCGTCGAGATCGTAACGACTGAGTTTCCGGGCTTTCCGACCGATATGCAGGCGCAGTTTATGGCGCTGTCGCTCGTGGCAAACGGCGTCAGCACGATCGACGAGAGGCTTTTTGAGAACCGATTTATGCACGTTAGCGAGCTCACGCGTATGGGCGCGGACATCCGCCTAAACGGCCACATCGCGACGATCTACGGCGGAGGCGAGATAAACGCCGCAGACGTGATGGCTACCGATCTGCGCGCAAGCTCTGCTCTAGTGCTGGCGGCCCTTGCCGCAAACGGAACTAGCCGTGTGCATAGAATTTATCATCTAGATAGAGGCTACGAGGGGCTGGAGCGCAAACTAGCGGCTTTGGGCGCAAAAATACGCAGGCTGGAGGAGTAAAATGACGCTAGAGCTTGCTCAAGATTTGATCCTAGAAAAAGCTAAATTTGACTGCTACGGCGAGTTTGTAAGCCTTGAGCGCGCGACGGGTAAAATTTTAGCCCAGGATGTAGTCGCGGTTAAAAATTTGCCCTCTTTCGACAATGCCGCGATGGACGGATACGCGTTCAAATTTGACGATTTTAATGAGCCTTTGAGTATCGCAGCGACCGTGCTAGCTGGTGATGAGGCCGAGATCTTGCTAAAAAAAGGCGAATGCGTAAAGATAATGACCGGCGCAAAAATGCCGACAAATGCCGACACGGTCGTGCCTTTTGAGGATGCGGTCTTGCAGGACGGTAAGCTCTCGCCGCAAAGTAAAGTCAAAAAATTTAACGCCCTAAGATACAAAGGCGAAGAGGTCAAAGCGGGCGAAATTTTACTAAAAAAAGGCGAAATTTTAACACCTGCAAGAGTGATGATGCTAGCCGCTCAGGGCATCTACTGCGTCTGTGTAGAGCGCGAGCTAAAGATTGGTATATTTTCAAGCGGCGATGAAGTGGTCGAGCCGTGGCAAAACGCTAGCGAGAAGCAAATCTACAACGCAAACGGCGCAGGTATCGCGTCACTGCTTCAAAGCTTCGGCTTTGCTAGCTGCTCGTATGCGGGCATCATAAAAGACGACCTAGAAAGCACGACGCGCGCGCTTGAGACGGCTGAATTTGACGTCATCATAACAAGCGGCGGAGCGAGCAAGGGCGAGGCTGATTTTATGAAAACGGCGCTTTTAAATTTAGGCTTTAGCGAGCTTTTCGATGGCGTAAATATCCGCCCCGGACGACCGAGCAAAGCTTTTATAAAAGATAAAAAAATCGTCTTTATCCTGCCCGGAAATCCGATGGCGGCGTTTTTAATGTGCTTCTTGTTAGTCATTCCTTTTTTAAAGGGCGCACAGCTAGAAAAAATTGACGCCGTTTTAAATCAAGACGTAAAAATAAAATCGGGACGCGAAAATATAGTGCTCGGTAGCTTTTGCGAGGGCAAATTTAGCGTGACGGATAATAATAAATTCGGCTCGGGCATGATAACTCCGCTCATCAAAAGTAACGCCGTTTTGGTAACAAACGAAAGCCTCGGCGAGCTAAAAGCGGGCGAAATCGTAAAAATTTTGAAATTTTCTTGACAAATGAAAACGTTTTTGCTAAAATTGCGACTTCTCAAACGGTGCGGGAATAGCTCAGGGGTAGAGCACAACCTTGCCAAGGTTGGGGTCGCGAGTTCGAATCTCGTTTCCCGCTCCATTTTTTTCTTACTACTTTTTCCCATTTTTTTATTTTCGTCAGATTTAGCACTTTGGCCGATGTATTGCATTTCAAACGGCAAAATAACGCTTGCGGACTTGGGCTTTACGGACAAAAGCGACGAGATTTTAAATTTGGGCGAAAACAAAGCTGCAAAAATAAAATCGCGAGACTTAGCTGAAATTTTAAAAAAATACGGGCTAGAGCTTGAGGATAAAAGCGGCGGAGAGACGATATTTGTCAAAAACTGCGACGCATTAGCTCTCGTGCAGCGCGCCTTTTTGCAAGAGGTTGCGGGCGAGTTTAAGGGGCTGCAATTCGTTAAATTTCCGCTCATCGAACCTCAAAATGAACTTCCTAAAAACTTCCACGAATACAAATTCGATAAAATTTACGTAAATAAAATCAATCCAAAAGGCAGCTTCAGGGCTAGTTTTATCACGCCAAACGGCTCGCAGCCAAGCGTATTTTTTAGATACGAAGTTAGCGCAAAAATGCCTGTTTTGCGGGCTACTAAGCCGCTAGCAACGCGCCAGATGCTAGGTATAGACGACTTTGCGAAAGACTGGGTCGAGCTTGGCGAGTTTAGCCCCGACATGATGAGCGAAGCGCCAAACGCGAGGCTAGCGACAAAGCAAAATATAAAAAGCGGCGAAGTGCTGCGGCTGCGACAGTTTACGCCATTGCCGCTCATCAAAAAAGGTGAGCGCGTTAACGCCGTGCTTAGTGATGGGGCGCTCAGCATCATCGTCGAGGTCACGGCGCTAGAAAACGGCAATCTAGGTGAGACCATCAAGGTCAAAAACAACGATAAAAAGGTCTTTAGCGCGCAAATCGTCTCAAAAAAACAGGTGATGATAAGATGAAAATTTTTCTAGGTATCAGCGGCGCAAGCGGCGTAAATTTGGGGCTAAAGCTCGCCCGCGAGATAGCAAAAAGAGCGCAGCTACATCTGTGTGTGAGCAAAAACGCTATGAATGTACTAGAAAAAGAGCTAAATTTCACGGATATTTTTTATAAAAACGGTGCGACGGGTTTAAAATTTAACGCAAACCAAAATAGCACCAAATTTGATAAAGATCGCGAAGACGCAAAATTTGCAAATTTTAGCTCCGCTCAAGGCGAGCTGGATTTTGGAGGCGGAGACGAAAGATCGCAAAACCAAAGCGGCAAATTTGCGGATAATGCGCAAGGTTTGGACGATAGTGGTTTAAAATTCGCAGGTTTGGACAACTGCGCTCTTGACGACGCAAACGGGCAAATTTATAAATTTGATGGCGGCGAGAAAAACAAGCGGCAAGACACTCAAATTTTAGGCAAATTTGATAGCCGTAAATTTCAAGACAAAGGCGAATTTGATAAAAGTGGCACTCAAAAAGACGAAATTTATCAAATTTGGCAAGATTTGCAAAATCACGCCGTTATCCACGATGACTCCGATCTGGCCGCAGCGCCAAGTTCGGGATCGTTTGGTATAGACGCTACTATCGTCGTGCCCTGCTCTATCAACACCCTTGCTAAAATCCACGCGGGCTTTGCCGACACGCTGATAACTCGCGCCGCCGCAGTCGCATTAAAGGAGCGAAAGAGGCTGATTTTGGGCGTTAGAGAGATGCCGTTTTCTACGCTGGCACTCGAGCACGCGGCCAAGCTTTCCGCGCTCGGCGCTGTTATTGCGCCGCCAGTTTTGGGTTATTATTCTGGTCAAAATAGCCTTGAAGATATGGAAAATTTCATCATCGGCAAGTGGCTTGACCTGCTCGGGTTAGAGCATCAAATTTACAAAAGATGGAGCTAAAAATAGCTACGCCAGTCGCAAGATAAAGTCCTGTTTTAGGCATAAAATAGTAAAATCATCCTTTAAAATTTAAAGGCGAAAAATGAAAGCTTGTATCTATCCCGGTACCTTCGATCCGGTCACAAACGGCCATCTGGACGTCATCAAACGCGCGGCTAAAATTTTCGATAAAGTCATCGTCGCGGTTGCGGCTAGCGAGAGCAAGCAGCCATATTTTAGCTTGGCTAGACGGGTAGAAATGGTAAAAATCTCAACGACAGATCTAAAAAATGTCGAGGTCGTGGGTTTTGATAACTTGCTCGTTGATTTTGCTAAAAATTGCGGCGTAAACGTCGTAATCCGCGGACTTCGCGCGGTCAGCGACTTTGAGTACGAGCTGCAAATCGGCTACGCAAAAGCCACGCTTTGGGAGGAACTTGAGACCGTCTATCCTGTCTCTTATACACATCTCCGAGCCCACGAGACTAGCGCTCATCT
>CAUUAH010000135.1:0-4883 GCA_963542985.1 uncultured Campylobacter sp.
CCTTTGCTATATTTTGTTCCTACGCCGATAGGAAATTTAAGCGATATCTCGCTTCGTGCTTTGACCGTTTTGCGCGA
The DNA here is from genome assembly GCA_963542985.1 of uncultured Campylobacter sp. Taxonomy (GTDB): domain Bacteria; phylum Campylobacterota; class Campylobacteria; order Campylobacterales; family Campylobacteraceae; genus Campylobacter_A. The sequence goes on from CAUUAH010000135.1 coordinate 78, forward strand.
ATGCGAGATACTCTTTTGCGAAGATACCAGAGTCGCAAAATCCCTCATAAATCTGCTAAATACGCGTTTTGACGCAAATATAAACATCCAAAATTTTATCCCGCTACATACGCATAACGAAGATGAAATTTTATCCAAAATCGAGCTTGAGATTTTTGATAAAAACGTAGCGTTTTTAAGCGATGCAGGCATGCCGGGCATCAGCGATCCGGGAGCCGCACTCGTAAATTTCGCTATAAAAAACAGCATCGCGTATGAAGTATTAAGCGGCTCAAATGCTGCGCTTTTAGCCGTCGTCGCAAGCGGTCTTTGCGAGAAAGAATTTTGCTTTTTAGGATTTTTACCAAATAACGGCAAAGAGCGAGCTGCAGCTATACAAAATGCGCTAAATTCGCCATTTCCAGCAGTCATCTACGAAAGTCCTAAACGCATACTTTCGCTCATCTTAGACTTTGCCAAGCTTGAACCAGATAGAGAGATATTTGCCATAAAAGAAGCAACAAAGAAATTTGAAACTAAATTTAGAGCCACAGCAAGCGAGCTGGCAAAAAAGCTACAAGAGGTAAATTTAAGCGGCGAGTGGTGCGTCGTCGTGCAGAAAAATCCAAATTTTACCTTTGAGAAAATCACTCAAAACGATATTTTGGAACTTGAAATTTCACCCAAAGCCAAGTCTAAACTGCTAGCCAAAATCACAGGTCGAAACGCTAAAGAAATTTACTCCGAGCTCACCCGCTAAAACTTGCTCGCAGACTCAAACAAACAGCGAATTCATCCGAAAATTTAGCTAAATTTTACCGATTTTTAGCTATTATCAGACGATGATAATATACGGAAAACAGCTATTTTTGCACATCATAAAAAACTACAAAAAAAGCGTCAAAACGGTCTATCTCGCCAAAGAATGCGACAAGGCGCTATTTTCACAGATCGTAGGCGTCGGCGCGCCGATAAAGCGCGTGGATAACCAAAAAGCTCAAGCTCTCGCGCACGGCGGCAATCACCAAGGCTTTTTAGCCGAAGTCGAAGAGTTTAAGTTTAAGAGTATCGACGAGATAAAAAAACAAAATTTTATAACGATCTTATACGGACTTAGTGACGTCGGAAACATCGGAGCCATCGTCCGAACGGCGCATGCGCTGGGCTGCGGAGGTATCGTAGTCGTCGCTAAAAATTTGGCGATGGAAGGCGTGTTGCGAGCTAGTAGCGCAGCGGCCTACGAGGCAAATATCTCTCTTGTCGAAGACGGTCTTAGCTTGCTAAACGAACTAAAACAGGTCGGTTTTAAAATTTACGCCACGGCAAGCGGCGGCAAAAACGCTCACGAGGTCAAATTTAACCAAAAAGTCGCGCTCGTGATGGGTAGCGAGGGCGAAGGCTTGCATAAAAAAGTCCTTGCCAAAAGCGACGAAATAGTAGGAATAAAAATGAAAAACGACTGGGACAGCCTAAATGTCTCGGCTACGTTTGCCATACTTTGCGATAGGATTATAAATGAATGATATAAGTTTGATAAAAGAACTGGGGCTAAACGAAGTTTCAAGAAGAACGCACATAGAGGCTGAGCACTTAGGCTACATCGCTGATAAAAATTTTGAAAAATTGGTGCGCTTAAACGTTAAAGGTTTTATTAAAATTTTAGAGCGCGAGCTGGATATTGACTTTGCACAGTGGATGAGCGAATATGAAGCGTTTATGTCTGAGCACAATCAAAACAATGAGCACAAAAGCATAACTGTATCGCCTAAGATATCCGCATACACCGCTGACGGCGGGTACTCTAATACGGGCGTAAAACTTCTTATATTAGCACTCATTATAGCAGTTGCCGGCGTAATTTACGTACTTAACGAAGGTAATTACCTTAGTAATGTTTTAAATATTTTCGAAGACAAGAATAAAAGCGTTACATACACCGGAGCCGTCGCCGTCCAACAAGCAGCCAAAAACCTAAACGAAGCAAAACAAGAGAGTAAAAACGCTACAAATGACGAAAATCTATACGCTATAAAAAATCTCGAGCCGATTTTACCGACTGAAGGGAATGCGTCCGTAGCTGTAGCTATGCCTGAAGTAAATTTGGGCGTAAATACCGACAAAAACGAAACCACGCAAACAAATAAAGAAGAAAATATCACGCAAAATCAAGAACAAAATACATCAAGCGATGCTTCTAAAGAGATAAAGCAAACAAGCGACGATAAAATTTGGCATCTAACAGCAAACACCAAAGAAATCAAAATCGTACCGCGCAAAAAAACATGGCTGGGCGTTATAAATTTGGACGAAAATAAAAAGCGCTCTTTGGATACCGCAAATAGCTTCACGATCGAAATAGGCAAAAAGCAACTCGCAGTAACCGGGCATGGCAATATAAACCTCGAAATAGACGGACAAACGATCAAATTTGGCGACGATAGGCCAAAAAGATTTTTAATAGAAAAAGACAAGGTTTCACTGCTCACATACGACGAATTCGTGGCTCTAAATAAGGGTAAATCGTGGTAAAAAAACTTTTACTTTTGACTGCTAGCGCGGCTTTTTGCTTTGCGGCTAGCGTGGTGGATATAGCGGGTGGCTTGCTAGGTCAAAATAGTGCAAAAGCAACTCAGCTCTTTGGCGATGGCTCTGCATATCTAAACGAAAACGGCAAGCCCGACATTGCTAAAATTTCAAACGTTTTAAAGTCAAATTCGCTCCTGCGCCTATCCTACAAGCAAAACGTCAAGGTAAATATCAAATTTATCTCGCGCCAAAACAACCCGCTACTTATCATGAAAATCGCAAAAGACGCTCTAAATGGACTAGGCTACAACAATATCCTAACGAGCGAATTTTCTAACGCCGGCGGTGCGCTTTGGGGCGTGACGATCGACACCAAATTTATCCCAGATCCAGGCTCGCTCTACGCTGCGCTTAAAGAAAGCGGCACCGAGATAACCGACATCAATAGACCCAGCGAGCTATCCTACGAGTACGTTATCGACGCGTCAAATTCCTCTATAAACCAAACTCCGGTGCAGTTTTCGCAAGAAGTTCAGCTCTCAAAGCCGCTCGAACCCTATCTCATCGACGCTAGCGGCGCAAAAAGCGCGGTCATAAGCGCTAGCGCAGAGGATCACTGGTCCGCCGTCGTGAGAATTTTGGATAAAAATTTAAATTTGCTTGACGAAAAGCAAACTAGCAAGCCCGTAAATAGCCTAAAAGTCTCGCTTCCTCAAAATGCAAAATACATAATGATCGACGATGCGGTTAGCCTAGAAAATATCAAAAGGGGACTCAAAATCTACCTAGAATAAGGAGAAATTCATGTTTGACGAGATTAGATTTAATACGATAGAACGACTTCCAAACTACGTATTTGCGGAGGTGAACGCCATAAAAATGGCCGCACGCCGAGCGGGCGAAGATATCATCGACTTTTCGATGGGAAACCCCGAAGGCCGCACGCCTCAGCACATCGTCGATAAGCTCTGCGAAAGCGCTCAAAAAGACAAAACTCACGGCTACTCGGCGAGCGCCGGTATCTACAAACTGCGCCTAGCCATCTGCAACTGGTATAAGCGCAAATACGGCGTAAATTTAGACCCAGATACCGAGGCCGTCGCCGTTATGGGCAGCAAGGAGGGCTTCGTGCACCTAGCTCAGGCCGTGATAAACCCGGGCGACGTCGCCGTAGTGCCAGATCCCGCATACCCGATCCACACGCAGGCGTTTTTATTTGCCGGCGGTAGCGTAGCAAAGATGCCGCTAAAATACAACGACAAATTTGAGCTTGACGAAAATAAATTTTTCGAAGACCTACTTCACACTATCCGCTCAAGCTCACCGAAACCTAAATACGTAGTCGTAAATTTCCCGCACAATCCAACTACCGTAACCGTGCAAAAGAGCTTCTACGAGCGGCTAGTCGCGATGAGCAAACAAGAGCGCTTTTACGTGATCTCCGACATCGCCTACGCAGACCTCACCTTTGACGGATACAAGACGCCAAGCATCTTTGAAGTCGAAGGCGCAAAAGACGTCGCCGTCGAGTGCTATACGCTATCAAAAAGCTACAATATGGCGGGCTGGCGCGTCGGATTTTTATGCGGAAATAAGCGCCTTTGCGCCGCGCTTAAAAAGATAAAATCATGGGTCGATTACGGCATGTTTACCCCAATCCAAGTCTCCGCCACCGTCGCGCTAGACGGCGATCAAAGCTGCGTCGAGGATATCCGTCAAATTTACGAAAAACGCCGCGACGTGATGCTAGAAGCCTTTGCAAGTGCCGGCTGGGAAATGCATAAGCCAAGCTCGAGTATGTTTATCTGGGCAAAAATCCCGCCGCAAGTCGGAAACATCGGCAGCCTCGAGTTTTCCAAACAGCTGCTTACCAAAGCAAGCGTTGCGGTGAGCCCGGGTATCGGCTTTGGCGAGGGCGGCAACGACTACGTGCGCCTCGCTCTCATCGAGAACGAAAATCGCATCCGCCAAGCGGCGCGAAACGTCAAAAAATATCTGAAAGAATTTGCATGAATATAGCCATTTTAGGCGTCGGTACGGTCGGAGAAGCCGTAGCTAAAATTTTACTCCAAAACAAAAAACTAATCGCGGCAAGATGCGGCGAGGAGATAGTTCCGGTTATCGGCGTCGTTAGAAATTTAAGCAAAAAAAGAGACGTCGCCATCCCACTCACGGACGATATAGACGGCGTACTGGAGCGCGAGGATATCGACGTTTTCGTCGAGCTTATGGGCGGCGTCGAGGAGCCTTTTAGGGTCTGTCTCTTATACACATCTGACGCTGCCGACGATCTTACGCGTG
>CAUUAH010000136.1:0-4876 GCA_963542985.1 uncultured Campylobacter sp.
TCTCGTGGGCTCGGAGATGTGTATAAGAGACAGTAATAAAATATAGCGATGTAATTTTAAGCCACAAATTTATAAAATTACATTAATAATTTTTCTTAAGGAAGTGCGATGAAAAGTTTTAAATTCGTTTTGATCGCGGCCTGTGCGGCGGCGATAAGCTTAAACGCCGAGGTTTTAACAAAGACGACCGACATATCGCTAGACGGTAAAAAAGTCGGCAAGATCGAGGTTTTGACGCCGGTCGAGGTTGTCTCCAAAGACGGCGCAAAGGCCAAAATAAAAGTAAAAGGCGCAGTTTCGGCAAACTACCTGGCTCAGATACAGCGAAGCGTCAAAAACGCCGAGATTTTCACGGTTTTTGACGCCGAAAGCGAGGCGAATTTTAAGAAAATAAAAGAGGTCGAGGATGATTACGGCGAGCTTTGGTATGAGGTCGAGGGCACGTACGAGGTCGCCGCAGACGCGCTAGGTAACGACGCAAACGCGCTATATAAACAAGCCCAGCAAAAGTACGAGGAGACCTGCTCGGCGTGTCACCGCTTGCACGAGCCAAACAGTTTTACGGCGGCTCAGTGGCCGGCAAATTTACAGTCGATGATCGATACGAACTACGTATCGCTAGAGGAAACGGAGCTAAATTTGATAGTAAAATACCTGCAGCATAACGCAAAAGCGGTAGAATAGGGCTCTGCGCGGCTAGCCCCGAGATCAAATTCGCTCGTGGCTTAAAATGTAAAATTTAGCGACGTTTGTTCTTTAAATTTAGATTTTTGGGATTTTATACTTTTACGGTGGCAAATTTAACGCTACTAGCTTAAATTTGCCTGCATTTTGCTCGCCGCGCAACCACATTATTAAAGATGTTCGAGCGTCATCTAAGAATACGATTTTAAAAAGCAAATAAGGGAAAAAGTTGCCCGACCATGCAGATGTCACAAGCATAGGCGTGTTTTGGGCGAGTATAGGGAGTGCTTACGCTCCCGCTCACGGCGGGGGATTTGCTCCTGCGATAAGTAAATAAGGGAGAAACCGATGAAAAGACGAGATTTCATCAAATTTTCGGCCTTGGCGGCTACGGCTGCGCAGGCTAGTAGGATAGAGGGCGTTAAACAGACGATTTTCGATAACAAAAAAGTATTTGGCGCAAACAGATTCGGTACGTTTTGGGCAAATTTAAACTCATCGCAGATTGTTTCTGTTAGCGAATTTGAGGGCGATAAATTTCCAAACACGATGAACTACAGCCTGCCTGATTCCGTGCAGAACGAAAACCGCGTGCTCTATCCGATGGTGCGCAAAAGCTATCTAAAAGCAAAAGGCGCGGCAAAGAGCGAACTGCGCGGCAAAGAGGAATTCGTGCGCGTTAGCTGGGACATAGCGCTTGATCTAGCGGCCAAAGCTCTAAAAGAGAACTTCGACAAATACGGCGCCGAGGCGATATACGGCGAGTGCTACTGGTGGGGCGGCAGCGGTAAAGTCAGCTGGGGTCGCACGGTCGCGCACAGGATGCTAAAAGTGCTAGGCGGTTACGTGGAAGAAAGCGGCGATTATTCGACCGGAGCGGGTCTAGTCATCATGCCTCACGTGCTAGGCGGTAGCGCAGTTTACGACGCTCCGACGAAGTGGAAAGCGATCGTCAAAAACGCTAAAAACGTCGTATTTTGGGGCACGGATCCTATCGTGACGAATCAAATCTCCTCAGTCCCCCCGACTCACGACGGCTACGTAGGTATGCAGGAGCTCAAAAAATCGGACATCAAAACCTATAGCGTAAACGTCATGATAAACGACACCGCGCGCTACTACGGCAGCGAAAACATCATCGTGCGCCCAAATACCGACACCGCGCTCATCATCGGCATGTGCCATTATCTGTTTACGAACAACCTATACGACGAGGAATTTATCAAAAAATACACGGTCGGATTTAATAAATTTAAAGACTACTTCCTCGGCACGCAGGACAAAGTCGTAAAAGACATCGAGTGGGCGAGCAAAATTTGCGGCGTACCTGCGGGCACGATAGCGCAGTTTGCTACGCGCCTGGCTAAAGAGCCTACGACCGTACTGATCGGCCGCGCGCTACAAAGAGCCGACCACGGCGAGCAGCCTTTCTGGGCGCTAGTGGTGCTAAATGCGATGCTAGGACACGTGGGTAAGGAGGGGCTAGGATTTGAGTTTAGCCTAGGATACGACTCCGCGGGCGCTACGGACAAGATCGCTCCGGTACTAAAAGGCCTAAGCACGCGTATCGACGAGAAATACGAAAACATTGACGGCGCGCCGTGGAAAACGACTAAAAACATCACTATCCCGTCCTCTCGCAGCATCGAGGCGCTAGAGCATCCGGGCAAAGAGATTGACTACGACGGCACTAAGATCAAGCTGCCGCACATGAGGGTCGCATACATGGCCTCAGGTTCGATGTTTACGCGCCACCAGGACGTAAATAACATCGTAAAACAGTGGCGTAAATTTGACACTGTTATCACCGCCGAGCCATACTGGACTAGCACCGCAAGACTAAGCGACATCGTGCTGCCCGTAGCTATCGAGGTCGAGAGAAACGACATCAACCAAACGGGCTCAACAGGCGAATACATCGTGGCGTATAAACCTGCGATAGAGCCGATGGGCGAGAGCAAGAGCGACTTTTGGATCTGCGAGCAAATCTGCAAACGCTGGGGCAGAGGCGAGGTATTTAGCGAGGGCAAGGACGAGCTGGGCTGGATGAAGGAATTTTACGCCGACGCTAGCGAGCAGGCTAAGGGGCTAAATTTGAGCATGCCTAGCTTTGAGGAATTTTACGAAAAAGGCTACGTGAGGTTTGAAAAGGACAATACCGAAACCGAGCTATACACGCGTCTAGCGGCCTTCCGCGAAAATCCCGCCAAAAACCGCCTAGGCACTCCGTCTGGCAAGATAGAGATCTACTCGCCGACGATAGCGAAGATGAACTACGCCGACTGCCCGCCGATGCCTACGTGGATCGAGCCAAAAGAGTGGCTAGGCAATGCTAGCAAAAAGTACCCACTACACGTCGTTAGCCCGCACTCTCGCTACCGCCTGCACAGCCAGCTAAACAACTCTATAATTAGAAATTTCGCCGAAGTTAGCGGCAGAGAGCCGGTTTTAATAAATCCAAAAGACGCAAAAGAGCGCGGACTAGCCACAGGCGACGTCGCACGCGTATTTAACGACCGCGGCGAGATACTAGCTGGCGTGCTAGTCACCGACATCGTGCCTGAGCGCGTCGTAGCTATCTGCGAGGGCGCGTGGTACGACCCTGAAAAATGGGGCGAAAAGAGCCTCTGCCAGCACGGCTGCGTAAACGTGCTAACCTTTGACAAAGGCACATCAAGCCTAGCGCAAAGCAACTCGGCTCACACCGTGCTTGCCCAGATTGAGAAATTTAAGGGGGAGATTAAACCTATAACGGCGTTTTCAAAACCAAAAATCCTACAAAGCATTTAACGCGTCGTCTCGTGAGTGCTTTTGAGAGAGATTTGAAATTTTAAGTCCGCGGCAGACTACTTGTCTAGCCTTGACTTAAAATTTCTGTACAACTCTCAAAATCATCTCGCGATTACTTCCGCTTGTCTTTTTACGCTTAAATTTAGTTCACCAAATTTGAGCGTAATTTACTTCTTTCGTGTTCGTCAAATTTGAATGTAAATTTCGCACGGAGTAAAAACTCTGCTAAAATTCGTTCAAATTTAACCCAAAGGTCGCGCCGTGCAAATCCCCAATTTGATCCGAAATTTTATCCGCAAACGCATCGTTTCAGAGTGCATTTTACTGTCTTTTTTCTACCCCGACGAGGGCGAGTTTGAGAGTTTTCAGGAGGGATATAGGCTCGCTAGCCGCAAAACTGGCGAGGAGCTAGCAGACGACACACCAGGACAGTGGCGCAAGAGCTGGCAGGTCATCGCGCGTAACGGCATGGACGATCCGCTTTTCGTGGATTTTGCCCTCGGGGACGCCTCGCCCGTGTATTTTGCCTACCACGGTGCCGGCTCTTGGGAGCCGATTAAAGTTGCGGACGACATCGTTAAATTTGAAGAAATTTTAACCGCACTTGCCGCACTTGAGGCGCCTTGCTCGCTTGAAGCGATTGCGCCGCTTATTGATTTAAACAACGAATTTTACCGCGAGCTGGCGGACGACTACGCGCGGGAAGATGAAGCGCGCGAGGAGCCCGAATATAAATATTTCAGCGTTTTCATCGAAGACTTGGGCGCGGATAAGGTAAAAACGCTCGTGTTTTTAAAGAAATTTTTTGACGACGAGAGCTTTGCGGTGACTAAAGAGAGGGCACAAAATTTACTGCTTTGCGTATTTAGCGGCATAGAGGAGTTGGCGCTACCGCTGCAAGACAAACTCGCCTCGCTCGGAGTTAAATTTTACGCGCGGGAGATAACTTTTAGCGAACTTATCGCACGTCATGGCTAATTTATCCAAATTTAGCTATCATACGCCGCATTTTTTAAAAAGGATAAATATGAAAAAATCACTGCTTTTCGTTGCGCTTTGCGCTTTTGCCGGACAGCTTGCGGCTGCTGAGATGCCTGCTGCTTGCGAGGAGTACAGAAAAGTTTCTTACGACTTTATCGATTCGATGGCAAAACAAGCCCAGGCTCAGGGTAAAAAGGACTTTGACGTCGCTGCGACGAAAAAAGAGTTTGAGGCCGACTACGCGAGTATAAAAAAGATGAGCAAAGAGGAGCAAGAATCTACGTGCAATCAAGGTATAGCCGAGGTAAAAGAGCTTGAAAATATGCTAAAAATGATGGGAACGATAAAGTAAATTTAAGCGGCTTCGGCTTATTTACTGTCTCTTATACACATCTGACGCTGCCGACGATCTTACGCGTGT
>CAUUAH010000137.1:0-4845 GCA_963542985.1 uncultured Campylobacter sp.
GCATACGAGATGAGCGCTAGTCTCGTGGGCTCGGAGATGTGTATAAGAGACGGGTGTGGTTTCGGCCACTCACCCATCTGTCCACAAAAAAGAAACCGCATTATAATTAAATGCCGCTGATATCTTGCTTAAATTTGCGTTTTTGAGCCTTTTGCTCTTGCACAGAAAAAGTAGCCGCGCAAAACTACTCAAATTTAAACGGCTCGCACGGGTCAAATTCGTAAATTTAATCCTTCCAAAGCCACCATTTAAGTTTGGCTTTGTCAGGACGGGGCGTGCTGGCGTAATAACAAACCATGCGGTAAACGTAGAGGATGCACCTGTCACTGCCGCGTCCGAGCGCCTTTGTGCATTCAAACATCTCGTCCGGATCCGCGCCCTTTAACGAAGCGATGCCCTCGTAGCCGAGTGCCAGCAGATCAGCCTCGGTCGCCTCGCCGACATAGGGGATTTTCTTAAAATCGCTCAAATTTACCTCAAATTTCTTTTAAGCTCCGCCAAACTCGCCGATTTGGATGAAATTTTAAATTTCATTCGCACGATACGAAGCTCGCTAAATTTTATCTCGCTGCCGCATCCAGTCGCCGTCCAAGCCGCACTCGCGAGGTGATTTTATTAAAATTCTCGCGCGCAGGAGCACTGTTTAAAATAATTTCGCGTCAAATTTTACGCAAGCTCGAGCGTTAAATTTGACGCGAAATCAGCTCACAAATTTCGCGCGGATCGGCGCTTTGATAGATCGGGCGACCGACTACTATAAAATCAGCCCCCGCCTCACGCGCGACGTCCAGATCAGCCACCCGTTTTTGATCTGCTGCGCTCTCGCCAAACGGCCTCACGCCCGGGCAGAGTGTGATAAAATTTGCGCTCGTAGCGTCCTTTATCAGGCGGCTCTCGAACGCCGAGCAGACCATACCGTCAAGCCCCACTTCGTAGCTCATCACGCTAAATTTGCGCACGGCGTCGCTTAAATTTTGCTCGTAAACAGCGCCAAATTCGGTCTCGTCAAAGCTAGTTAGCGCAGAGACCGCAAGCACCAGCGGACGCGAAGCTAGCTTATCCAGCCGCTCCATCACCGTAGCCATTGCGCGCTTGCCGCTGCTTGCATGCACGTTTATCATATCGACGCCGAGCTTAGCGATCTCCTCGGCAGCGTCCGCCATCGTATTTGGGATGTCATAGAGCTTTAGATCGAGGAAAATTTTAAAATTTCCGAGCTTTTTTAGCTCCTCGATAAATCCCGCTCCGTCGCGCAAATAGGCTCGCAAGCCCACTTTTAGCCAAATTTTATCCGCAAAGTCCGCAAGTCCCTCCGCTAGCTGCAAACACTGCTGCTTCGAGCCCAGATCAAGCGCGACGCAGAGCTTCACAGATCGGCCTTTAGCGCATCTAGCACGCCGTTTATAAATTTCGGTGCCGAATCGCCGCCCAGCTCCTTGCCAAGCTCGATGCCCTCGTTTATGATGACGGCCTTATCGGTAGTGGTAAATTTCATCTCGTACGCCCCTAGCCTAAGCACGGCGCGCTCGATGCTACCGATCTCGTTTATCTTCCACTCTTTTAAGCGCGCGTTTAGTAGCCCGTCAAGCTCATCCACATGCTCCAAAATGCCGTGAAAAAGCGATAGTGCGAGGCTTCGCTGATCGTTTCTGATCTTTTTTTCTTCTAAAAACTCCTCGACGAACTCCTCGCTACAGCTACCCATTTCGCGCGCATAGAGCAGCGAAACGACAGCCTGCCTGACCTGATGACGAGTCGCCATTTCACGCCTCCAAATTTTTATATAAGCTTAGCATCTCGATCACGCCCGTCATAGCTTCAAAGCCCTTGTTTCCGGCCTTTGAGCCCGCTCTCTCGATGGCTTGCTCGATGTTATCTACCGTTAGCACGCCAAAGGTCACCGGTTTGCCGTATTTTAGCGTGACGTTTGCGATGCCTTTGGTGGTCTCGGCGCTCACGTAGTCAAAGTGAGGTGTAGAGCCGCGGATCACCGCTCCCACGCAGCAAATAGCGTCAAATTTACCGCTAGCTAGCGCCTTTTCTAACGCCATCGGTATCTCAAATGCACCAGGCACCAAAATAAGGCTCAAATTTTTCTCGTCGCCACCGTGACGCAAAAACGCATCCCTAGCACCTTCGACCAGCCTATCGGTGATGATGTGGTTAAACCTAGCATTGATGATCGCTATCTTCTCGCCGCCTTTTAGAGCCAAATTTCCTTCTATTATTTTCATGGTTTCTCCTTTTAGATTATTTTTAACATTATCGCGCTTAGCGTTATTAGCGATAGATAAAACGCCTTTTGCACGCTCATTTTTTCTTTATCAAACACTATCCCGATGCCCACGGCTCCGACCGCTCCGATACCCGTCCAGATCGCGTACGCCACCGACATCGGCATAGCCTGCATCGCGTAGCTCAAAAGCCAAAGCGAAATGGCGAAATTTGCGACTAAAATCAAAAAATTCGCCGCCTTTTTCACGCCGAAGCTTTTTTGAAATTTGGTTAGAAAAAACACGCCCGAGACCTCGCAGAACCCGGCCGTCAAAAGAGCTAAAACATGCGTCAAGATTTTAGCCTTTTTAACCCCAGCACGCCCGCGATCAGCATCGCTATGAAAAATAGCCGCAAGAGATCTGGCGTCTGGCCGCTCGCGCTAAATTCGCTCACGATCTCGGCGATCACTACAAAAAACGCCCCAAGCCCTACAAACACGGTGTATGTGATACTAATGGGCAAGTATTTCATCGCCATAATAAAGGACGTAAAGCTAACGCAAACGAGCATTGCCGTGAGTGCGATTTCCGGCGCGCTTGAGGCATGCTTTAGCCCATACGCCCAGCCGCACTCGGCGACCGCGCCGCCTAGCACCCACAAAAAGCCCTTAGTTTGCATCGCCTAGGGCGTCTTTTATCTTAAAAATTTGAGCGATATTTGCGTCCAGTTCGTCCAAATTTAGCATATTCGGCCCATCGCAAAGCGCCTCGCACGGATTTACGTGCGTCTCGTAGAAAAATCCGTCCACGCCCGCAGCTGCCGCAGCTCGCGCTAGATACGGCACAAATTTCGCATCTCCGCCGCTTTTCTCGCCAAGGGCTGACGGCATCTGCACGCTGTGAGTAGCGTCGAAAATCACGGGCGCAAACTCCCTCATCAGCACCAAATTTCGCATATCTACGACTAAATTTCCGTAGCCAAAGGTACTACCTCGCTCGGTTAGCCACACGCCGTTTTGTTTAGCAATCTCGTATCCATCGCCGCTCACGCCGCGCGTTTCTAGCACTTTTTTAACAGAGTGCTTCATCGCGGACGCTGCTAAAAACTGCCCTTTTTTGATATTTACGACCGCTTTTGTCTTAGCCGCAGCGACGAGTAGATCGGTCTGGCGGCATAAAAATGCAGGTATTTGCAGCACGTCGGCCACTTCGCCTACGGGAGCAGCCTGGTAGCTCTCGTGGATATCGGTTAAAATTTTAAAACCGAATTCCTTTTTGATCTTGGCTAAAATTTCGCACCCTTTTTCAAGTCCGGGTCCGCGAAACGAGCTTATACTCGTGCGATTTGCCTTGTCAAAGCTTGATTTGAAATAAAAATCTATCCGCTTATCTTCGTTAAATTTAACCAGCCTTTTTGCCACGTCAAAGACAAGCTGCTCGCTTTCTATGACGCAAGGCCCTGCTATTAGTATCATCATCTCTCCCTTGCTACGATTATTCCGCTGATAACGACCAGCATTATACCAAAAAACGCCGCCGCATTAGGTAGCGTATCGCCCATAAAAAAGCCGATGACGAGCGAAAATACGACATCCATATAGCTTATCGCGGCTACCGAGCCCGCCTTTTTGCTCGCCGCATACGCCTTCGTCATATAAAACTGGAAAAAATAGCCCGCAAGCCCCATTAGCACGATTAAAATTACGCCTTTAAAATCGGGCACGGTAAAGGGCGCTAGTAAAAAATCTAAAGGCTCAAATTTGACCCACTCGGCAGCGCCCATCAGCAGCATCGGCAGAGCCGTTCCCCACGCCATAAAGCTAAGCACGATGACGCTTGTGTCGTAGCTTTTGCGCAGAGTTCGCACGCTAAGCATCGCAAGCGCCGCTCCCACGCCGCTCCAAAGACCCAGCCAGTCGGTTTTACTGATGCCCAAATTTGGCTGGATGATAAAAAGTATGCCGATAAAGCCCAGAAATATCGCGCTCCAACCCTTTTTACTAAGAGCTTCTTTTAAGAAAATCGCCGCAAAAATCGCCGTGAAAATGGGGCTGGTTTTTTGAAACGTATAGGCCGCGCCTAAATTTATATGAGCGATGTTGTAAAAAAGCGCGAAAAGCGCGATCGTGCCGATAAATCCGCGAAACATCAACACGAAAAACTGCCCGCCTTTTTGATGCGTCGGCGGCCTTTTGTAAATGGCGTAAAGCACGATGGCAAGGCCGACGGCGTTTCTAAAAAACACGACCTCGATACTAGACATCTGCTCGCTCAAAACTTTCGCAAATCCTCCGACGGCAGCAAAAAACATACATGCGATGATCATATAATAAGCGCCCAAATGGTGCAAAACGTATCTACGAAACAAAATTTTCCTTTAAATTTAAAACAAGCATTTTAATAAAAAATGACTTAAAATTTGTCTACTTAAGTGTTATTTTATGTTATAAATTGTATAAACCGATTTCAAATATGTAAGGTTGGTTCTATATTTATATTAAATTTATCTTTTAAAATCACAAAAAAAGGAAGTTTTTATGGGCGAATTTGTATCTAAATTATTTAGATCTAAAAAATTTCAAATGTTTTTAGTCGTTTTATGCATAGTTTTAATGCCTGCGCTCGGTAT
>CAUUAH010000138.1:0-4833 GCA_963542985.1 uncultured Campylobacter sp.
AGATGAGCGCTAGTCTCGTGGGCTCGGAGATGTGTATAAGAGACAGCCCAAAGCTCGGCGCACAAAAATCAAATTTATCTAGATAGCTTTAGCAGATATCCGTCCTGCGTCTTTTCGATCTCGTGCTTGTAACTGCCGTCGAGATCAAAAACTACGCGGTAAAATTTACCGTGCGAGCCAAAAAGAGCCGTTTTAAACGCGCCGCAGTCAAGCTCGTCTTTTCTGGTATTTACGTCCGTTTGCGAGGCGAAGTCGATCACGACCTTGGTGCCTTTGCTGTTAGAATAGTCCTTTAGCTTCTCGTCGGTCGTGAGGATCTTGATCTGCATCGGATAGATCTCAAATTTCGTCTGCTTATAGACGATTTGCTTTTGCGGTTGTGGCTTTTCAAGCGGCTTTATGACGATGTCTTTTAGCGGCTCTTGTGTTGTCATATTGCGCTCGGTAGTCTTTGGCGCGACGTCTATCGCGGCGGCTTTTGGCTCCTCTTTAGTAACCGAGACGTCGGGCTTTTCTACGACGACGGGTACTGCGATCTTGCTGAGCAAAAACTCGTCCTGCCACGAGATGCTTTTGTTTATATCGACGGTTTTTTCCTTGATACTGCCGTCGAGGCTTTTGTATTTTAGCGTGACGGAGATGAAGTTTCTAGCGTCGGCGGGAAATTTGAAACTCTGCTTCTCAAAAGGCGGCAAATTTTCCACGACGTTGCTGCTAGCCATGCTCGCGTTTACATCGCCCGAGGGCGCAAAAGGATTTTCTCTGCCAAAAGCCAGCCCGTAGGCCAGCGCCAAAAGCCAAATTTTACCGATTTTCATAACTCCCCCGTTTTTAAATTTATAAAGCTAAATTTACCCGCCGCTGCTAGGCTCAAGCTCTTTTAGCTCAAAATACGCCTTTTGCAGCTGGGCGTTTTGTTTTTTTAGCGTTTCGACGTCGCGTTCTAGCTGCGTTTTTTGCTCTTGCAGGCTTAGCATCACGTCTAGCGAGCGCTTGCCAAAGATTATGTTGCCCACGTAGATGCCAAAACATATCACGCAAAACGCTATAAGCGTAAATCTGAGAAAAAGCCTGAAATCAAAAGGCTTTTTCTCGACGTATTCGTCTAGGACTTCGCTCAAATTTGGCTTCCCAAAAACTCGTCCGTCTCGCGCTCGATCTCAAGCAGGCGGTTGTATTTTGCGTTGCGTTCGCTTCTTGAGGTCGCGCCAGTTTTGATTTGGCCCGTATTCATCGCGACGGCGAAGTCCGCGATAAAGCTATCCTCGCTCTCACCGCTTCTGTGGCTCATCACGCAGCGGTAGCCTTTGCGCTGCGCTAGGCGGATCGTCTGCATAGTTTGGCTGACGGTGCCGATTTGATTTGGTTTGATCAAAATCGCGTTACCTACGCCTTTGGCTATGCCTTCGCGTAAAATTTTCTCGTTCGTTACAAAAAGATCGTCTCCCACGAGCTGCACTTTAGAGCCAAGCTTACTTGTTAGCTTCGCCCAGCCCGCCCAGTCGTCTTCGCTTAGGCCGTCTTCGATCGAAAATATCGGATACTTCTCGCAAAGCTGTGCGTATCGCTCTATCAGCTCTTCGCTGCTAAATTCCTTGCCCTCTAGTTTATACTTGCCGTTTTCGTACAGCTCGCTAGCTGCTACGTCGAGAGCTAGTTTGATCTGCTCGCCTGCCTTGTAGCCCGCTTTTTCGATAGCCTGCATGATTAGTTTGATCGGCTCTTCATTGTCGTTTAAATTTGGCGCAAATCCGCCCTCGTCGCCCACTGCCGTGCTATGACCGGCTGCGTTTAGCAGGCCTTTTAGCGTGTGGTAAATCTCAGTCGCCGCTCGCAGTGCGTCGCTAAATTTCTCAAATCCAAACGGCATAATCATAAATTCTTGAAAATCCACGCTGTTGTTCGCGTGCGCGCCGCCGTTAATGGTATTAAACATCGGCACCGGCAGCACGGTAGCGTTCGCGCCGCCTAGGTAGCGGTACAAAGGCACGTCAAGGCTCTTTGCCGCCGCGCGCGCTACCGCCATAGATACGCCAAGCACGGCGTTTGCGCCCAAATTTGAGTAGTTATCGGTGCCGTCAAGCTCTCTCATCTCATCATCAAGCGCCTTTTGATCAAAAGCATCCAGCCCGATCACGGCCTCCGCGATCTGCGAATTTACGTTTTCAACGGCCTTTAGCACGCCCTTGCCGCAGTATCTATCGCCCCCGTCGCGAAGCTCTAGTGCCTCGCGTTTACCCGTGCTTGCGCCGCTTGGGACTATCGCGCTTGCCACGGTGCCGTCGCTTAGAGCGACCGTAGCTTTTACGGTCGGGTTGCCGCGGCTATCTAGCACCTCTATCGCGGTTACGTCTTCTATAAATACCATTATTTTATTCCTCCGTATTTTCTTCTATGCTTTCGCCGTCTTCGTCTTTGCCGCCCGCGCCGCTTATTAGCTTATCTAGGCCGATTGAGCTTTTTATCGTCGCTACGATCTCGTCTGATATTTCAGGGTGTTCTTTGAGATAGGCTTTTGCGTTTTCGCGGCCTTGTCCGATTTTGGCGGCTTTGTAGCTAAACCACGCACCGCTTTTATCGATGATATCTAGCTTCACGCCGTAGTCGATGATCTCGCCGTCGCGGCTGATTCCCTCGCCGAACATTATGTCAAATTCCGCCGTTTTAAACGGAGGCGCGACCTTGTTTTTCACGACTTTTACTTTCGTGCGGTTGCCGATAGGCTCTTCGTTTTGTTTTAGAGTGGCGATTTTTCGCACGTCTAGGCGCACGGATGCGTAAAATTTAAGCGCGTTACCGCCGGTCGTCGTTTCAGGAGTGCCGTAGCCCATAGCGCCGATTTTCATACGAATTTGGTTGATAAAGATCACGGTCGTGTTCATCTTGTGCACGACGCCCGCGAGCTTGCGCAGAGCCTGGCTCATTAGGCGCGCTTGCAGGCCTACGTGCTGATCGCCCATATCGCCCTCGATCTCGCTTTTTGGAGTTAGCGCCGCGACGCTATCAACGACGATCAGCTCGACTGCACCGCTTCTAGCTAGGTTTTCTACGATCTCTAGCGCCTGCTCGCCAAAATCTGGCTGGCTGACGTAGAGATTTTCGGTATCTACGCCCAAATTTGCCGCGTATTTCACGTCTAGCGCGTGCTCAGCGTCGATAAAGGCGCACGTGGCTCCGGCCTTTTGCGCTTCGGCGATGATGTGTAGGGTTAGAGTCGTTTTACCCGAGCTCTCAGGTCCGTAAACCTCGATAATACGGCCCTTTGGGATACCGCCGATACCAAGGGCCAGGTCAAGCCCTAGCGAACCGGTCGAGATGCTATCTATGGCCTCGACTTGCTTGTCGCCCAGGCGGATCAGCGTACCCTTGCCAAATGCTTTATCTATCTGCTTTAAAGCCGCGTCTAAGGCCTTTTTCTTGTCCGCATCGTTTGTCGGCGGGACTATCTTTTTCTCTTCTTTTTCTTTTGCCATCGGCTTCCTTAAATTTAAAATAATCGGGCTGATTTTATCAAATTTGAGATGAATTTTTGATTATTCGCGCAAATTTGAAACGGGTCTGGGCGCGGTAAAATTTAGCCTAAATTTACGCCTTTTTTAAAACGTAAAGTAGCTCGCTCACGTGCGTCGGGCGGCCGGCTAGATTTCTACTACCGCGAAAGGCGTTGTATTTTTGCTCCAAAATTTGCACTTCGCCGAGTTTTGCTAAATTTTGGCTAAATTCCTCGCGCGCGATGAAGCCCTCGGAGTTAAACGAGATGAGCACGAATTTAGCTTTTAATTTTGAGATTAGCTCGAAAAACGCGGGCGCGGCGGCTGATTTTTGATTAAAAACAGAGCGGTTCCAGCCCCGAGCGATACCAGAAACCCGCGAGATTTCGCTCGGACGCTCGTAGCTAGCGATCAAATTTAGCATAAAGTAGTTCGAGCCGTAGGGGTGCTGGTTATAAGGCGGATCAAGATAGACTAGATCAAGCGGAGGAAGCTCGGCGGCAAGCTCCTCGGCGCCTCGCCTTTGCACGTCAAATTCGACGTTAAAATTTGAAAAAATGGGCTTAAGCAGGCTGATGTCGGCCGTGATGCGAGATAGCGCGTGTTTGCCGCGTCCGCCAAACTGCCCAAGGCCGTCCTTGTTTTTGTGAAACCCCTTGAAAATGCCGCTGGTATTTGCGTGCACGCTAGCTGAATACAGCAGCGGAGCGACGAAAAAAACGCGCAGCTCCTGCGGCACGAGCGCATCGATCATCTGGCGCGCTGTGTCTATGTAGGCGGCGTTTTTTCTCGTGTAAAAGACGCGGTCCGTCGCCGAAATCTTTGCCTCGTCTTTTGGTGCGTAAAGCTCACAGATAAAGCCCTCGCGTAAATTTGAGCCGATTTTGCGCGTTAGTTTTTCATGCCAAAAATCAAGCTCTTTTTTAAATTTTGCGTCAGCGTTTGCGAGGTAACACTCGTTTGTTACGCGGCTATAAAGCTCCAGGTCGTTTGCGACAATAAAATTTGCGTGGGATTTTAAAAACCGCGACACGATGCCGCTACCGCTAAAAAGGTCGCAGCAGCTTAGCTTTTCTTTGCCAAGTGTCTCTTTTGCGATATTTACGCCTTGTTCGATAAATCCCAAAAGCGAGCGTTTGTTGCCTAAATAAGTTAAAATTTGCTCTTTTAAATACGCCTGATTTTCCATATTTTTCTTTATAAATTCCGCATTTTTATGGCGATTGTAGCAAAAATTTACTATAATTTCGCAATCTAGCCGCGCGCGAAATTTAAAGCGGAGCAAAAAGGATAAAATTTGAAGATCTTTAAGCATATAAACGTCGCTCACTCGCCCGACGCC